>CAZIBS010000051.1:0-16146 GCA_964537405.1 uncultured Thermoanaerobaculia bacterium
TTTGCAGGTATTGCCCCGGTCCGGACTTCTTTATTCGCATGAACATACGGCGCCTTCTTGGCCTTCGGCCGGAAGGCCCCCAATCCCTTGATATTAGCGGGGACATTAAATATTGTACGTCTTGCTGAGGTTTGCCCCGAAGCCGGTATAGGTTGGCGCGAGGCCGAAGCCGCGCCCCTGCTTATGAACTCCGCCCGCCCGTTTGCCACGATGCTTCGCTCAACGGCGCGGAGCCACCCTCTTCCCGTCCCGGGTAATAAGCCCTCTCCGCCGCCACGGTCCTCGGTTGGATGGCGGATTCAGGAGGTGTGCGGCACTGGACAATTCCAGGCCCCCGGGACATAATATCCGTTACGTCCATCTCTGCGGGGCGATGGCCGTCGGCAACATTGGAACCCATTAGGAGATTGGCAGATGCCCGGTTTTTATCCACGAAACTTTGGTGGCCTCCCCCCCGTTCTGTCCGCTCTCGAAAACGCACGCTTCGTCATCCTCTCTCTTCCTTATGAAGCCACTACTTCTTATGGAAAGGGAACGAAGTTTGCCCCCGCGGCCATCATTGAGGCCTCCAGGAACATGGAGCTTTACGACGAAGAAACCGGTTTGGAGCCTTGCGCCGCGGGCATCCACACAACGGAAGAACTTCTCTTTGAAGATATTTCTCCCGAATCAATGGTTGCAACGGTAAAGGACGCCGTTCTTTACTACGCCCGGCGGGGAAAGTTCGTCTTCGGCCTGGGAGGGGAGCACAGCCTCACTTACCCGGCTTTTCTGGCTCACCAGGAGGTTCACGGGGGAATCGGCATCGTCCAGGTAGACGCCCACGCGGACCTTCGGGCGACCTACGGGGGATCCCCTTTTAACCACGCCTGCGTTATGCGCCGCATTGTGGATTCCAGCGCGGGAACGGCCCAGATAGGCATCCGTTCGCTCTCCAGGGAAGAGGCGGATTTCCTTGGTGAAGAGGGGGATTGGCCTGTTATCCGGGCCAGGGAGTGCCTGGAAGGAGACGCGTGGATGGATCGCGCCATAGATGGGCTTCCCGGCAAGGTTTACCTGACGATAGACGTGGACGGCCTTGACCCTGCCATTGTTCCTTGCACCGGCACGCCGGAACCGGGCGGTCTCGGGTGGTACCAACTATTGCGCTTTCTCAGAAAACTCTGCGAAACGAGGCGCGTGGTCGGCGCCGATGTTGTGGAACTGGCGCCCGATGGAATCCATTTCGCTTCCGATTTTCTCGTGGCGAAGCTCGTTTACAAGGTTATGGCCTATCTTCAAAGGCAGGAACAGAGATGATGGAAACGAGCCTTCCGTACGCCTATTCCGTAATAGTCCCCGTATTCAACGAAGAAGACAACCTGCCCGTTCTGCTGGGCGAAATCCGCGAAACGATGGACTCTCTCTCAAACCCCTACGAGGTGATCTTTGTCGACGACGGCTCGGATGACAACTCACTCGGCGTGCTCAAGGCGCTCTTGCCGGCAAACCCGATGGTTAAACTCGTCGTCTTAGAAAAGAACGCTGGCCAAAGCCAGGCGTTAAAGGCCGGTTTCGATAACGCGGAGGGGAAGGTCTTCGTTACCTTGGACGCCGACCTTCAGAACGACCCCCACGACATTCCCCTGCTCCTCGCCCGGTTGAAGCGATTCGACGTGGCCGTCGGTTGGAGATACAAGCGCCGGGACAGCCTTGTCAGGAAGGTAATATCACGGGTGGGAAACCGCGTCCGCAACCTGCTTACCCACGAGAACGTGGCCGATACCGGTTGCTCCCTGAAGGCCTTTAAGCGCGAAGCCGCCCTGTCCATACCCTTCTTCAACGGGATGCACCGCTTCATGCCGACACTCTGCCGAATGCACGGTTTCACGGTAACGGAAGTCGTGGTCAACCACAGGCCCAGGATCCACGGTAAAACGAAGTACGGCGTCTTCGGCCGCCTGCGCGCCACGGTGCCGGACGTACTCGGCGTAAGGTGGCTTCAGAAACGGGCCGTATCCTACCGCGTCAGGGAGATCATCAAACCATGAGTTGGTTCACTTTGCCGCACGTCTGGCTCGTTATCGGCTTTGTCGCCCAGGGCGCCTTCTTTATGCGCTTCCTGGTTCAGTGGATTGAGAGTGAACGCAGAAAGCAAAGCGTTATTCCCACGGCCTTCTGGTATTTCAGCGTTGTTGGAGGAGCCATGCTGCTCGCCTATGCGATCTACCGCAAAGACCCCGTTTTCATAGTGGGACAGGGCATGGGACTCCTCATCTACACGCGCAATCTTGTTCTCATCTACCGCCGGCGGCGAAAGATGGCGCTGCAGGAAATGTGACCGATGGCAAAAAAACGCCTTCTGCTGGTGATTGTGGCCTGCATTGCCGCATGGTGCGTCGTGCTTCCCATGCGGGGAGTCTGGGCTCCGGACGAAGCACGCTATGCCGAAGTAACGCGCGAGATGGCCTCAAGCGGCCAATGGATCATACCCGAACTTAACGGGGAGCTTTATACCCAAAAACCTCCCCTTTTCTTCGACCTGGCACGTCTCGTCTCCCTTCCCTTCGGGCGCGTTCCCGAATGGGCGGTAAAGGTGCCCAGCCTGGTTGCTGCTGCCGTCACCCTTCTGCTCGTGGGCCTTATAGGGGCGCGCCTGGCGGGCCGGGAGGCCGCGTGGCTCGCTCCTCTACTCCTCGGCAGCATGTTCAAGTTTTCCTGGCAGGCCCAGTTTGGACAGATAGACATGGTTCTCACCGCGCTCGTCATCGCGCAGATATACGTGGGGTTGAGGCTGTCATCAGGCCAGGGATCGAGGTGGCTCGGCATTGTTCTTATGTCGCTCCTGGGTACGGCGGGGGTTCTCGCCAAGGGTCCCGTCGGTTGCCTGCTCCCGTGGTTGGTCCTCGCGGCTTACCTGGCCGCGGGGAGAGATTGGCGCGCCCTGAAACGACTGGGTTTTCACTGGATAGTTCCTGCGCTGCTTATTCTATGCGGTGCCTGGCTTCTATACGCCGGTTTCGCCGAAGGGTGGTCCTACCCGAAGAGCCTTCTCTTTAGGCAGTCGGTGCAGCGATACTTCAACCCCTGGCACCACAAAGCCCCCTTCTACTACTTTCTCGGTATCTTCTTCACCGACGGCCTTCCCTTTTCTCTCCTGTTGATCCCAATGGCCGCCCCCCTTGCGCGAAAGAAGACCTGGAAGGAACCGGCCGCCCTGCTGCCATTGGTCTGGATGGCCGTCTACCTGGTCTTCTTCTCTCTCTCTCCGGCCAAGCGCTCCGTCTACATCCTTCCCCTCTTTCCGGCGATGGCTCTGCTCCTTGCCTACGGGCTGCTGAAGGTACAAACCGGCCGTTGGCCCTCGAAGGCCCCGGGATGGATACTGGCCGCCCTGGCCGTCCTCTTCGTCATTGTGGGTTTTGTCTCCATAGACAGGGTTCCCCCGGGCTACGACGCCCTTGCCTGGTGGCTGGTCGGTGGTACGGCCCTGCTTGCGGCCGGATGCCTCGCCGCCTGGAGACTGACAAAGGGCGGCTCCGTGGTCAGTGGAGTAACCGTGCTCGCCGTGGCCTCGCTGGTTTTCTTCGTTTTTACCGGTGGCGCCGTCGTCCAAACACTGGATCCCGTCAAGGCACCCAGGGAACTGGGGAACGTCCTCAAGGAAAAACTCCGGCGGGGTGCCCAGATCGCCGTCTATCCCTCGCTGGTTCCTTCGGTCAACTACTACGCCGAAGCCACAACCCGCGTCTTCCGGCTATCCGAACGCCGGGCGGCGGTAGACTACCTCGAAGAAAATCCGCGGCGCCTGCTCCTGGCGCGGGAAGCCGATTGGAAGATGAAAAACAATCCTCAGTTGCAAACCCTGGGAAGCTACCGGATCGGCAAGTCGAAGTATTTTCTTTTCAGCAAACCGCTTCTAACTGTTCGTTGACCGCGGTCAGCAGTGCCAAGAGGGTGAAGGGCTTGGGCAGGTAGCCGTCGGCGCCCGCTTCGATTGCCGCCTTTTTGTCTTCATCGCCGCACTTTGCCGAGAAGATCACGACGCGGGGACGGACGCCTTTCAGCCGATCCATCTCGGAGAGAACACTGAAGCCATCGAGACCGGGCATTCTCTGGTCGAGCATCACGAGGTCGGCGCCGCCGTTCTTCAGCGCCAGGAGCAACTCCCTCCCGCTAAGGGTCGCTACGACTTCGTGGCCCTCACCGTTAAGGATGAGCGTAACCATTTCTAAAATGTCAGGATTATCGTCGCAAACTATTATCTTCGCCATTGTGCCATTCTATGGCGGCGGACCATTGATTTGCAATACCTATTTCTTTTCTACGGTGTTATACTATTTATGAGGTGGGGTAAGGGAGGAGAAGCCGGGCTGCACCCCTATGCGGCGATTTTTAACGGTCTTCTCCTCCCCGACTGTTTCCGCTCGCCGCTCCTACGGCAGGAAACGGGATGTTTCCTCAAAGACGATTCGGGACCGGTAATAGCTCCCACTGCTTTTATCCTTTGCCTTCCACCCTTCTTAGTGTGTTAGACTACCCGCCCGTTTTGACGGAGAAGGGGAGAGCTATCTATGGCAAAGTATGTTTTCGTTACCGGCGGCGTTGTTTCATCGCTTGGCAAGGGGATTGCCGCGGCCTCCATCGGCCGGTTGCTGGAATCGAGGGGCTTCAAGGTTACCATCCAGAAGCTGGACCCTTACATAAACGTGGACCCCGGAACGATGTCGCCCTTCCAGCACGGCGAGGTCTTCGTAACGGAGGACGGCGCTGAAACCGACCTCGACCTTGGCCATTACGAGCGATTCACGAGCCAGGTGTCGAACCGGGGCAGCAACTACACCTCCGGCCGCATCTATCTACAGGTCATTGAAAAGGAGCGTCGCGGAGACTACCTTGGCGGAACGGTGCAGGTAGTGCCCCACATAACCAACGAGATAAAAGATGCGATTATTTCTCAGGGACGAAGGGCCGATGTCTGCCTCGTAGAGATAGGCGGCACGGTTGGAGACATCGAATCTCTACCCTTCCTGGAAGCCATCAGGCAGCTCCGGCTTGAACTTGGAAGGGCCGACGCGATCCACGTCCACCTGACGCTCATACCCTACATCCGCGCGAGCCGGGAATTAAAGACAAAGCCTACGCAGCACAGCGTCAGGGAGCTGCGTTCGATCGGCATCCAGCCGGACATCCTCCTCTGCCGCACCGAGTATCCCCTACCGCGGGACATGAAGGCGAAGATAGCCCTCTTCTGCAATGTCAGCGAAGAAGCCGTCATAACGGCGATGGACGTAGAGCACGTCTACGAAGTTCCACTCCGCTTCGCCGACGAAGGCCTCGACTATATCCTCCTCAAATATCTCGGTCTGCCACTCAACGAACGTCACATGGAGAAGTGGGAAGATTTCCTCGATATCCTCAAGCACCCCGGCGACACGGTGACCATCGGCATAGTGGGCAAGTACATTCAGTACGAGGATTCCTACAAAAGTCTTCGAGAAGCGCTTGTTCACGGGGCGGTTGCCAACTCCCTGGGCCTGAAGGTCAAGTGGATCGAGGCCGAAGATATCGATCGGGAGGGACCGGCGGGACCCCTTGAAGGAGTGGACGGCATTCTGGTTCCCGGAGGATTCGGCGAACGAGGAGTCGAGGGTAAGATAATCGCGGCTGCCTACGCCCGCCGGGAAAAGGTTCCTTACTTCGGCATCTGTCTGGGCATGCAGCTCGCCTCCATTGAATTCGCACGCAACGCGGCCGATCTCAAGGACGCGAACTCAACGGAGTTCGATGCGGAAACTTCCACTCCCGTCTTCTACAAGTTAAGAGAACTGCTTGGCGACGAAAACTACGGAGGCAATATGCGCCTGGGCGCATTTCCCTGCGAACTTCGGCAAGGCAGCTTGGCCCACCGTGCTTACGGCATGTTAAAAGTTGACGAGCGCCACCGCCATCGCTACGAATTCAATAAGGCCTACATGGAGCCCCTTGCCGAAGCGGGCTTGAGCTTTACGGGAATATCGCCCGACAACAAGTTCGTGGAGATTGTGGAGATTAAAGACCATCCGTGGTTCCTGGGCTGTCAATTCCACCCGGAGTTCAAATCCAGGCCGTTGAACCCGCACCCTCTCTTCCGCGCCTTTATCAGGGCCTCGCACGAGTACGGACTCGTAAAGAGGGCGAAGGAAACGGCCGAGAAAGAAAACGATGGTTGATGCTGCAAACCGAGAAGTGGCGATCACACCGACCATATCCGCCGGGGGTGAAAAGCCGCTCTTCATAGCCGGTCCATGCGTTATAGAGTCCGAATCCCACGCATTGAAGATCGCTTCCCGACTCTCGGCCTGGTCGAAGGAACTGGGCCTCTCCCTTGTTTTTAAAGCCTCCTTCGACAAGGCTAACCGCACCTCGCTGGATTCCTTCCGCGGACCCGGAGAGGAAGAGGGCCTACGCATTCTCTCTATTGTCAGGGACGAAACGGGGCTGCCGGTCCTTACCGACATCCACGAAGCGGCGCAGGCCGAGAGAGTGGCCCGGGTGGTAGACGTGCTCCAGATCCCCGCATTTCTCTGCCGGCAGACCGACCTGCTCGTGGCTGCCGCCGGGACCGGAAAGACGGTCAACGTGAAGAAGGGCCAGTTTCTCTCGCCCTGGGATATGGTTCACGTCGTTGAAAAATTGACGAGGAGCGGCGCTGAACGCATTCTCCTCACGGAACGCGGTGCGGCCTTCGGCTACAACAACCTCGTGGTTGACATGAGAAGCATACCGGTGATGCGTTCGCTCGGCTTTCCGGTTGTCTTCGACGCCACCCACTCCGTCCAGCTCCCCGGAGCCGGGGGCGGCAAATCCTCCGGACAGCGCGAATTCGTCGAACCGCTCGCCAGGGCCGCCGCGGGCGCCGGCGCCGACGGCTTTTTCTTCGAGGTTCACGACGTTCCTGAAAAAGCCCTTTCCGACGGCCCGAACGCCCTGCCGTTGGAGAACTTTCCCCGAATCGCAAAGACTCTTACGCTCTTGCACGCACTCTCAAGGAAAAATCCATGACGCTGAAGACGGCAAAGAAGGTCCTGACGGCCGAGGCCGAAGCCTTGACGAGGCTTCGCGACGGCCTGGACGAGAGTTTTACAAAGCTGGTGGACCGAATGTTCGGCTGCACCGGCAGGGTGGTTGTTACGGGCCTCGGGAAGAGCGGTCTCATCGGCCAGAAGATCGCCGCCACGCTGGCCAGCACTGGAACACCTTCCTTCTACATCCACCCAACCGAGGCTCTCCACGGCGACCTCGGAATGGTCGGGAGCGAAGACCTTGTCTTCGCCCTCAGCAATAGCGGTGAGACGGAGGAACTCATCATGCTCGCTCCCTTCATAAAGCGCATAGGCCCCCTTCTGGCCTCCGCCACCGGCAACACCCAATCGACCCTGGCCCGCGTCTCCGACCTGCACATACTCGTAGCGGTGGACAGGGAAGCGTGTCCCCTCGGGCTGGCACCCATGGCCTCGACGACCGCGCAGCTCGCCCTTGGAGACGCTATTGCCGCGGCTCTCATAGAACGGCGGGGGTTTAAAGTGGAGGACTTCGCGCGTCTCCACCCCGGAGGGAAGCTGGGCAAGCGGTTGATGCGCACCAAGGACCTGATGCACACCGGGGAAGAGATTCCCGGCGTCTTTCCGGAAACTCCGATGAAGGACGTGATCTACGAAATATCCTCCAAGAAGCTCGGCATGGCGGTCGTGATCAAAAGCGGTGATCGCCTTGACGGGATCGTTACCGACGGCGACGTGAGGCGGTTGATCGAAAAGTACGGGGGCGCCCTGCTCGAAATGAGCGCGGAAGAGTGCGCCACCCGTAATCCCCTGACCATCGGTCCGGAGACGATGGCGGTGGAGGCGCTGGGGATCATGGAGAACCGGAAGATAACATCCCTCGTGGTCGCCTCCGGCGAGAGCGTGGTGGGGGTTCTTCACCTCCATGACCTCTGGGGACTACAGATGATGTGAGGCAGGAAGCAAAGACAATACGTGGAAAGGTCGCCCTTTGGCCGGAATAGGCGCTTTCGAACGATACGGCGACGCCTACGCGGATGGCTTTGGCAAGAGCGCTTTTGTTGTCATTAAGAGCCTGGAACCTAAGAGAAACGGTTCGTCAGGAAATTGATGAGGTCGAGGGCGAACTGCTCCATGTATGCGTTAAAGGTCTTCACCTTTCTCCCGAGCAGGTTGTAGCCCAGCAGGGCGGGAATGGCCGCAAAGAGGCCGCCGGCCGTCGTTACGAGTGCATCCGAGATCCCGGGCGCCACCGATGCAAGGGTTGCGCTCCCCGAATGACCGATTCCCTGGAAGGCATCCATGATGCCCCAGACGGTACCGAAGAGGCCGATGAAAGGGGTGGCCGCGGCCGTTGTCGCCAGGAAGGCAAGCCCCGTTTCAAGTATTATCGTCCGGTCGCGCATGACGCGCTGAAGGGTTCTTTCGAGATTCTCCGTGTGACGCATCCGCGGGTGGCTTTCCGTGGAGCTTTCCCCTACTTGCCGGGACGCCTGCAAAGTCAGCTGGTCCTTGACTTGATCGTGCAGCTCTTGGTAAGTTTCAACGAACATTTCCTTTAGCGGAGAATCCTTGGAGTGCTTTGCGGTGGCAACCATTTCGGTCACGTTGCTTGAACTCCTGAGCACCTCGTAGAAATCGCGGGAGCGCTTGCCGAACTTGCGGTAGCTGAGATACCGATCAATCATGATGCTCCAGGAAATCAGGGAAAAGGCCAGCAGAATGATTAGAACGCCCTTGGCGACCCCTCCGGCATGGGTAAGAAGTTGCGTCACAGACGCGGATGCGAGAAGTTGAACCATCTGCACCTCCTTCAAACGGCATTATAGGACCAAAGAGTACGCATTAGTCAAACCCGGTGTTCGTAAGTGGCCGTGGTTGGCGTAACCCCGGCCCACCCGCTTTCCCCTCTTCAGGGCGGAAGGCCAAGCCCCCTTTGCCTTATGGCCGTTGTTGCGCTACAATACCGGTTCTGGACTGGAGGATTGATGAAGGATCTCAAGGATCAAATCAGGAAGTTGATCATCGAGAAGCTCAGGCTCGAAGACGTCGCCCCCGAAGATATAAGCGACGAAGAGCCCCTTTTTGGAGAGGGATTGGGACTCGATTCCATAGACGCGCTGGAACTGGTTGTCGCCCTGGAAAAGGAGTTCGGTATAAAGATCGATGACGAGGAGGTAGGCGTAACGGCGTTCAGGAACATTTCCTCGCTTGCATCCTACGTCCAGGAAAAGACGAAGGGCTGAGATGGAAAAGATTGCGGTCTACCCGGGTTCCTTCGACCCGGTCACAAAGGGGCACCTCGATATTCTGCTGCGTGGCGTACGTATCTTCGATAGGGTGGTGGTTGCGGTGCTGAGGAACACTCAGAAGGATTGCCTCTTTACCATACCCGAGCGCGTGGATCTGCTCACCCGGAGCGTTGAGGGAATCGAGAAAGTAAGGGTGGATTCTTTCGACGGCCTCCTCGTTGATTACGCCCGCGGCCTTGGAGCGAAGTATATTCTCAGGGGGGTCCGCGCCTTTTCCGACTTCGAGTACGAGTTCCAGATGGCCCTGATGAACAGACGCCTGGCCCCCGACCTTGAGACCGTTTTTCTCATGCCCAGAGAAGAGTATACCTACCTATCCTCGAAGCTCGTGCGCGAGGTCGCCCGCCTCGGCGGCCCCATAGAAGGCATGGTTCCGCCTCCGGTGTTGAGGCTCATGGAAAGAAGGGGATTATGAAAAGGCTAGTGCAACCCCCGACCGAACCGGAACTTACGGAACCTCATGGGCGTCAACCGATTTTATCGCCGCGTGCCGTCGGGTACATCCGGAACCGATAGCTGGTTTCCGTCCGGAAACCCCACTTCCCTCTATCCGGTTTCCCGGATGGGCACCACGCTAAGCGCTACGCACGCCATACCCTATCCCGCCGGTTTCGAGCGGTCTTGTAACACGCGTCGATGTAGTATACATTTGTTCGTGGGTAAGGCACTCATCCCCCGTTCTTTACGCACTGTTTCGAGAACTGGAGATGATGAATGGAGGGTGTCCGGATGCGTGTTCGCTTCCGCCTCGTTACGTTGCTGCTTTTCTTTACCCCGGTGCTTCTCATGGCGAGGACTCCGGGGTACTGGAAAACGGGCAAACACGTCGTTTCGCGGGAGGCAGCCTACGCCGAGCCTACCGCCGAATCTTTAGCTCACCTACGCGCTGATCCGGCATACATACTCCTCGTGGGAAAGGTCTTCGATCCCGTGCAGGAACCGCCATCACGCGGACTCGACCCGCTCTTCGATTCACGCTCCCCCGGTATGAAGAAACCGGTTTTCACTTTGGTGCAATTCCGCCGTGAGGTAACGCGCCCCCTTCGCCTTAGCCTGGAAGCGATGGGCATAGAAATCCTGCGGTACATTCCCAACCGGACGCTTCTGGTCAGAACGAATGCGAGGGGGCTCCGGAAACTGCGTCTCCTCAATGAAGTGCGATGGACCGGCCCCTTTACCGCCGACATGAAGGTTCCACCGGCCCTGCTTCAAGACGTCTTCGACGGCCCATTCTTCCTGGAAGCCATGGTTCTTCCGGGAGGAAGCGCCCTTTCAGCCCTTTCAGCCGCCCGCGCCGCCGCGCCCTCCATCACCCTGACTTCTATCTTTAAGAAACCCCGGGGGACGCTGCTGCGCGTCAAGGTGGAGGGAAAACAGCTCGGGACCGCGGCCGTGGCGCTTGCGAGCGATCCCTACGTCGAGGACGTCAACCTTTGGTCCTTGCCCAAAATACTAAACGACAACACCATATACATCATCCAGTCAGACGACACCGCCGACAACACAAACTACTCGCTCTCCGCCACCATCTGGAACCACGACATTATCGGAACGGGCCAGGTGGTGTGCGTCAACGACACCGGTCTGGACAGCGACATGTGTTTCTTCAAGTACACACCTAACGGCTACGCCGACGCACAAAACCCCGTACCTCCGGATCCCGGCACACTTGATATGAGCAAGAAAGTGATAGGCTACGCGGTCCTTCCCGGTGCCGATCCCTACGACGCGTCGTGGGCTGCCTTCCACGGCACGCACGTTTCCTGCACCGTGCTTGGAGACAACCTCGCCACCCTCTCCACACCTACCACGAGCGGCCACGACAGCGAAGACGGAATGGCGCCTCAGGCCAAGCTTTACATGCAGGACGCCGGCGATTCTTCCGGAAGCCTGGCCGGCCTCTCGGGAGACCTCTACACCATCAGCGAACAGGCCTACAACGCCGGTGCCTTTTGCCAGAGCGATTCATGGGGCGCCCAGGACCCGACCGCCGCCATGCCCTACGGCTCCGACGCCTTCGACATGGACCTCTTCACCTGGGACCACGAGGAGTTCCTCCACATAGTGGCCCAGGGCAATACCGACGGTGGTCCCTACGTGGGAAGCCCGGCGATAGCGAAGAACGTGGTTGCCGTCGGGGCCACGACGAACGGCTCGGTCGGCTCGACATCCACCGCCTACTTTTCCGCAGCGGGGCCGACCCGGGACGGGAGGGTAAAACCGGACATCTGCGCCCCGGGGGAGAACATCTACAGCGCGGCTGGAGACGCCGTCCACGGCGACGGAAACTGCTCCACCAAGTCCATGAGCGGCACCTCCATGGCCACGCCCGCCTGCTCCGGCGGCACCGCCCTAGCCAGGCAGTACTTCACCGACGGCTTCTATCCAACCGGCGCCAGGAACGCTTCCGACTCAATGGTTCCATCCGCCGCCCTTCTGAAGGCCGTACTCATCAACGGCGCCGACGATATGGGCACGGCGAATATTCCCACCGATACCAGGGAAGGCTGGGGCAGGATGCACCTCGACAACACCCTCTTTTTCAGCAGGGGCGCCTCGCGCACGAGGGTGTGGGACAAGCGCAACGCGACCGGTCTTACCACCGGAGACGATGATGCCTTTACCGTCCAGGTCGTGGCCGGACAGACCTTCCAGGCGACGTTGGTTTGGAGCGATCCCCCATCGAGCATGGTGGCGGCCTCCAACCTCGTAAACAACCTCGACCTTGAGGTAACCGGCCCCGGCGGAACCTACCTGGGAAACGTCCTCGTGAACGGCCGGAGTATAACCGGCGGAAGCGCGGACACGGTCAACAACGTGGAGCAGGTCATCCTCAAATCGCCAACAAGCGGGACTTATACCATAAAGGTCAAAGGGACCTCCGTTCCCGGAAACGGCTTCACCCCCTACTCCGACCGCCAGGGATACGCGCTCGTCGTGCGTTACGCAAACTGCGGGAGCGGCCCGGCCTCGGCTCCCACGGGTCTTACCGCCGCCGACAACGAAACCACCGGTATTGACCTCGGCTGGAATGCGGTAAGCGGCGCCACGGCTTACTACGTCTATCGCGCCCACGGAAGCTGTGCTTCACCATCCTCCACCTTTACCTTCCTGAAGAGGACGACCGGGACAACCTTCACCGACACGCTCGTCCAGGGGGGGTACACCTACTCATACAAGGTCCGGGCCGTAAACGATTGCGCCGAGGGTCCATCGAGTTCCTGCGCCTCCGCCGTCTACAGCGGGAACTGCACGCTGTTGCCGACCTTCGGCGGATTGGTTTCGGTGACCAACGACACTTCCACTCCCAATTGCGACCTGGTACTCTCCTGGAACCCGGCGACGAGCAATTGTCCCCTCGCGCCTTACGTTACCTATAATGTTTACCGGGATACCACTCCCTACTTCACCCCCTCCGCCGGGAATCTCATCGCCCATGGACTCGGCGTCACCACCTACACGGACACGGCTGTTTCCTCCCTGACGACTTACTACTACCTCGTGAGAGCCGAAGACGCCACCACCTCGAACGGCGGTTCCAACAACGGGGGCAACGAGGATACGAACACGGTAGTAGTCAAGGGAACTCCTTGGGAAATCACCTACGTAGCCGGCAACTTCACCGACGACGGAGGAGACACCAACGCCAAGCTGACGCTGGAAAGACCTTGGCGCGTCACAAACCAGCAGAACCACACTCCCGGGGGGAGCCTCTGCTACCACAACGCGGCGGACGGCAGCACTTACCCCGCCGGTACCTGCGCCGCGGCGACGACGCCTCCGATCCAACTGCAAACCGGTTCCCCCATGCTGACCTACTGGGCGAACTACAATCTGGAGTGGCAGTGGGACGGTGTCGTCACTGAAATATCAACCGACGGAGGAAGCACCTGGTCGGAACTCCCCCCCGACTCCGGCTGGCCGGGCAGCTTTTCCACCGGCGGCGGGGTCACGAGCCCGATAAACGCCTGCGACTACGGCCTCACCCAGGGCTGCATAAACGGTCCCAGCGACAATGCGGCCCTCTCCGGCTGGACGCAATATACGAGCGACCTCAGCGCTTACGCCGGGCAGCGTGTCCTGATACGGTGGAACTTCAGCTCGGATCCCGGCGTCGAATTCGAGGGATTCTACCTCGACGACATTACCATTACCGACGCATCCACACCCGCCGCGGGTTGCGGGCCGCCCTACTTTCCCGACGCGCCTCCCTTCACCTTGAACTTCGCCGCGGGCGGCGACGTCAAGTGGCGAGTGGATTGCTCAACCGACCCCGGTTTTGCCGCCATAGCCGTTTCCTCGAAGGCAAAGAGGAAGAAGTGGCTGTCAACCAACTCCTGGACGCCGGGTAAAAAGAAGTGGGGAAAGATTTTGGCGCTGGGTACGGCCGTGCCGAACCTGGACACGCAGGTATACTGGCGGAGCGTCGGTAAAACGGTCGGCGAGACCGACAATGGATCTTTCTTCATTTCAAATGCCTTGGCGGCGCTGCCCGCGACGCCCTCCGACGGCGGTTCCGTTTCGGGCGGAAGCCCGGCCACCTTCACCTGGGACCTTAACCACAACAAGAAGGTGCGGGTTCAATTCTCCGGCACGCCGGATTTTTCCAGCGGCGTGGAGGTAAGCAGCAAAACGAACAAGGCCGGGAAGAAGTGGATAAAGGGAACGAGTTGGACGGCCACTTCGGGCAAGTGGAAGAAGATCGCCGCGTTGGGTTCCACGGTGTACTGGCGAATCCACGCGAAGGATTCCACCGGGCGCAAAAGTTACAGCCGGGTATTCACCCTGAACATTACTTCCTGAGGGGAACACCGTAACTGATATAGAATCAAGTAGGGGTGCGGGAAATTTGGAGATGAATATGGCCGAACATCGCCTTTCCAACCCATTACTCCGCCCAATCCATCCACCGCAAACTATCAGAAATACCCTCGCGTCGTAACGCATCGCGGGCACTGTGAACCGTGTTCCTCTTGACAATTACGATGGCACGCACTAGATTAATGATGGCGGTATGTGGAGTGCCATTGTTTTTTATTGGGAGGTGTGTAATGAGTACCAGTTTGACGACACGAAGCTGTGTGTGGACCTGCCTTGTCTTCGCGGCCCTTTTGGCCGTCTGTGCGTTGCCTTTGCAGGCCCGTAAGGCGAATGAAAACCGGGATACCCTCAAGAATCCCGCCGGCACAACGGGTGCAAACACCGTAAAGGGGCTGAAAACCGGGTCCAATGGCGTTGCAGGCGGAGTTGTAACAAGCAATAGTTGCGGATTGAGTTCCCTCTCAATCAATGCTTACGGCAAAGAGGATCCGCTGGTTACCTTTGAGAAATGGCGACGGCATAACGCCGTATCCCTGCCCGTAACACCTCCCATCATGAAAGCACACCTTGAGTGGTTGAAGCTGAACTATGCGGACCGGGAGGCGGCGGCTAAGAATGAGCGCCGCTCGATAAAAACGGCGCCGGCGAGCAAGCGCCCCGCTGCGGGTTCCCTCTCGTCCGCGGTGGTTCCCCTCCCGACTGCCACGGTGGGCACCAACGTGAACCTGGCGGGTGGTGTTTCGGACTACCAGGGCGAGGTGAGTATCGCGGTGAACCCCAACAATCCCCTGCAATTGGTAGCCGGGGCCAACACCTTTTACGCCGACCCCAGCGCTGCTTGCCAGGCCTCCAGTGGAACCACCTACGGCACGCAAGCCCTGTACGGATCATCCGACGGAGGCGCCACGTGGACCTACAATTGCGCGCCGTGGCCGCCGGGCGTAACCAGTAGCGGCACGACCTTGTTCGGGAGCGATCCCTCCATGGCCTGGGATAACGCCGGCAATGCCTATGCGGTGTATATGCTTATAAACAATTCAGCGGGGGCAGCCATCGTAGTGGCCAAAAGCACCGATGCCGGCGCGAACTGGTCTAATCTGGGCATCGTCGTCGACCGTATAGACGTCACTACCTCCATGGACGACAAGGAGTTGATGGCCGTCGACACGACCGTAGGCGGAACGTATTCTTACACTAACCGCATGTATGTAGTTTGGGACGAGGGTAACGTTGAGCGCGTGGCTTATTCGGACGGTGGCACCACGTGGACAACGGTCGTGCTGGACTCCGCGGGCGGAGACATCGGCGGAGATGTGGCGATAGGCCCGGACGGCACGGTCTACGCCGTATGGGATCGCTACAGCCAAACGGGAGGCGTCGGAACCGGCGACGTCCTCGTGTTCGCCAAGTCCACGGACGGCGGCGCTACGTATTCGGCGCCCGCCGTCGTACTCACCCACAACCTGGCATCTTTCGGCACCAACAACACGCCTCCCGCCCAGGATCAGCGGGGCATCAACGCTTTTCCGTCCATCGCCGTGGACCGGAACACATCGTCCGCCTATTTTGGGGAAATCTACGTATGCTACAATGATTTTCCACCCACCGTGGGAACAGGCACTGACATCAACACCTACGTCATTGACTCTACCGATGGGGGCGCCACGTGGAGCAGCGAGTTGAAGGTGAACGACGACACCGGCACGGCCACGCAATTTTTCCCCTGGTTGACGGTAGACCAGAGTTCGGGCAGCGTATTCGTTTCGTGGTACGACACGCGCAACGACGCCAATAACACGGAGACCCAAACCTTTCTGGCCCGTTCCACCGACGGCGGCACCACCTTCTCGGCCAACATCCAGGTCACTCAGCCAAGCGCCCAATTCGCCAACACGACCGTGAACTACAGCGACGACAACAGCACGGACAACACGAACTACAACGCGAACCAGTACGGCGACTACGCCCAGATCGCCGCCGCGGGCGGTACG
>CAZIBS010000052.1:0-16127 GCA_964537405.1 uncultured Thermoanaerobaculia bacterium
CTCCAGCCATTCTTTGGAGCCATTTATGCCGCTTTAACCGCCCGTAAGCTCGGCCGACCCCTCCGATTTCGCTTCCAGGGCTCCGTCGGCTTATTCCTTTCGCACCCATCTCGGAATTTGGGGGATTCAGTAATAATGCAATCTTACCTTCGCCGGTGTATAATGTGTTCTCATAGGAGGAGCAAGATGTCCGAAAAAGATAAGGGGCATAGAGAGTATCACTCCGAAAGCCGGATGATCCACGGCGATTTTCACTCAAAGCACTGGGACTACAGCGACCATATAATACCGCCTATTTCCGCTTCTACGGCATACAGGCTGGAGAGTGCGTCGAGGGGAGCCAAGGGTTTCCTCTCCTTTGCAAACCCCGAATTCAACCGCCGAACCCAGGAGCCGATCTATATCTATGACCGCCTCGACGAGCCGACCCGTTCCATGCTTGAAGACAATTTGGCCAGGGCCGAAGGTGGTGAGTGCGGAGTTTGTTTCGCCTCCGGCATGGCCGCAATCTGCGCCTCGCTATGCGTGGTCGCGAAAGCGGGAGATACGGTGCTGGCCCACCACACACTCTACGGCTGCACCTACTCCCTGATGACCAACTGGCTTCCGCGTTTCGGTATTAACATCAAGATGATCAACGCCGGGGACCCGGACAACCTTGCCACCCTGCTGACCGACGAGGTGATGGTTGTTTATTGCGAGACGCCTTCCAATCCTATCCTTGAGCTGGTGGACATCGCCGCCCTACGCGGGTTGGTGGACGAAGCGAACTCGCACCGGTCCGAAGACCGCAAGGTCAAGATTGTTGTTGACAACACCTTTGCAACCCCATTCGCCCAGCGTCCCATCAGCTACGGCGCCGACATCGTGGTTGAATCCATCACGAAAAACGTGGGGGGCTTCGGCACGGACATGGGTGGCGCCTGGATAGGCCCCAAGGCCATGGAACCGGACGTCATGCTCTTCCGCAAGGATTTCGGTTCTCCCCTGGCGCCCAAGGCGGCCTGGCCGCCCCTTGTCTACGGTCTGCCGACACTGGCGTTGCGTTCCCGGCAACAGATGAGCACGGCCCTCAAGGTCGCCCGCTTCCTTGAAGGCCACCCGGCCGTGAAACTCGTTAACTACCCGGGTCTTGCGAGCTATCCCCAGCGGGACCTTGCCAAGAAACAGATGATAGATCCCGATGGCAACTTCGCCCCTGGAATCATGATCTATTTTGAACTAAAGGGAGGGCTGGAAGAGGCACGGCAAAACGGACGCAAGATGATGGACTACCTGGCCGACAACGCCCTCTGCGTTACCCTGGCGGTCTCGTTGGGCCAGATAAATACCCTGATAGAGCATCCCTCCTCAATGACCCATGCCCCTCTGCCGGTCGAAGCACAGCTCGAAGCCGGTGTTCACCCGGGAGGAATCAGAATGAGCATCGGCCTGGAGCGGGCCGAGGACATCATGGGCGACCTGGAGGACGCTCTCGCGGCGCTGTGAAGAGCGGCTGCGCTTTCCGCCTGCGAAGAGGGGGAAGAATAGAACCCATACCCCTGGGCGACTACCCTTGCGCTCTCAACAACCGGCCGGATTTAGCCTCCGCACCCTACTTTTTCTTTCTGCCCCCGCTATGGGACCACCACGGCCACTTGGCCGCTCTCGGCGCCATGCTGGAAGAGATCGACCTCCGGGAAGCTTCAAGCGCCGAAGAGGCTCTGACAAGGCTGGGAAAAGGGGGTTGTTCGCCGCCTCCGGGCGAATGGCTGATCGGCTTCGGCTGGGACCAGAATGGCTGGCCGGGCGGTTACCCCAACCGCCGCCAACTTGACCGCTACTTCCCCGATAGACCGGTCTTCCTGCGAAGGATCGATTGCCATGCGGCATGGATAAACACCGAGGCGCTGAAACGGGCCGGCTTTGATGATTCCACTCCCGACCCTGGGGACGGACGAATATTGCGCGCGGATGGTGTCCTGACCGGCATAGTGCTCGATGGCGCCATGGATTCCGTCGAACGTTGCATCCCCAAGCCGAGCGATGAAACCCTCAAGCGTCGCCTCATAAAAACCTTGGTCGCGCTCAAGAAAGCGGGGCTCTCCGGCGTTACGGACATGGGCACGGAGGCAGAAAGCGTGAGGATTCTCGCCGGCCTTGACGAGCGCGGAGAGCTTCCAATTCCAGTCGAAGCATACATCAGGTACGAAAGGGACGCCTTGCTTCCTGAGACGCCGCCCAACGGCCCCGGATTTCGCGTCGTCGGGGCAAAGCTCTTCGCCGACGGCGCCCTGGGAAGCCGCGGGGCCGCATTGAAGGAGGACTACTCCGATAGGCCCGGAGAAAGGGGGTTTCTTCTCCGTAGCGACGACGAACTGGCCGAAGCACTGACCTCGGTTTCTAACGCTGGTCTCAGAGTCGCCGTTCACGCCATCGGAGACCGTGCATTGGAACAACTCCTCGGCGCGCTGAAGAAGGCGAAGTGCGGGCGGGGCGTCCGAATAGAACACGTGCAGGTCGCCGATCCCGCGCAGGTGGAACGTATGAGCCGGCTCCGCATAACGGCTTCCGTCCAGCCCTGCTACTACCTGAGCGACAGGGCTTGGGCCCGCGAGCGCCTCGGTAAGAGAATCGTGAACGCCTACCGCCTGGGCAGCCTCAAATCCGCCGGAATCGACCTCCTCGTCGGCACCGACTTCCCGGTTGAACGACCGTCTCCCGCAAGAAACTTTAGAGTCGCCCTCGAACGGAGCAACGAGACGGAGCGCATAAGCCTCGAAACTCTCCTCGACGCATACGCCCCGCCACCGGAGTTCAGGCGTACCGATGCCGGTGCCGGCACTCTCGCCGTTCTCCAGGTTTCACCCCTTACAGCCGGCGCGCTGGTACGTGACGATACGGTCTTCCTCGTAAACGAAACACCGGGCACACCGCAGTGAAAACCTTGGATTCCGCTTCGCTGGCCCGGCTCCGCGGTTGGATAACCTCCCGTTCTTCACTGCACGCCGAAGACTACAGGGGCACCTTTCTCTACCGCCGCGTATACCCGAGGCTGAAGGCAACCGACACAGAAACCATTCGAGAGTACATCGGCGTTTTGGAAAGAAATCAGGAAGAGGCGGGAATTTTCCTAAAGAAACTATATATCCCAACCACGGAGTTTTTCAGGAACCCGGAGGTCTTTGAGGCGCTGGGGGATCAACTGGTTATGCGCTTCGCGGGCGGAGGCAGGGCAAAGAACCTGCGTATACTGAGCGCCGCGTCCTCCACGGGGGAAGAAGCGGTGAGTCTCGCCATACTCCTGTGCCGGCGCGGACTGGGCGGCAGGGTGGTGGCTCTGGATCGTTGTTTCTCCCACTTGAAAAGCCTGCGGGCCGCAAGCTACTCCGTGGCAAAACTGGAAAGGGTGGACAAGCGCTTGATAGAGCGGTACTTTATTGTTTCGGGTAAGGTGGCTATTGTGCGTCCCGAGATTAGGCGCATGGTTGATCCGGTGTGCGCGGACCTTACCAACGGGGTCCCGGTGAAGAGGTTCGACGTTGTCGCGTTGAGGAATTTTTTTATCTACCTCACGGCAACCGGCGAGTCCCGTCTTCTTCGGCGTGTTGCCGAAGCGCTGTTGCCGGGAGGGTTGCTGGTCTTGGGAAAGGTGGAGACTCTGGGGAAGAATGATCTCACGGAGTGGAAGATGGTTGACAAAGACGCAAGAATCTACGAGCGGGGAGGAATGAGATGAAGCTGAAAATCGGTTTAGCCTTCATAATTGTCGTTTTCATACCACTTATCCTCGGCATTATGCTGGACCATTACAGGTCCGTCGGCCCAATGGAGGCCATGTGGCTCAAGATATTCATTGGGATTCTCGTAGCCGGTTTCGGTGCGATTTTCCTGGCCGGGTTCCTCACGAAGAAACTGGTTCTGCTCTCCAATGTAGGTACCCAGGTAGCGAGTGGCGACCTCTCCAACCCCGTGAGGATCAAAGCCGCCGATGAAGTCGGCCTCCTTGCCGACTCCATGCAAACCATGGTGTTGAGCCTCAGGGAAATGGTGCAACAGGTTCAAACCAGCTCCGGGCTCATCTACGACGCCGTTCAAAACCTCACCACCTCTACCACGGAGGTAACTCAATCAACCTCCGAGGTGGCCACCAACATCCAAACCATAGCAAAGGGAGCGGAAAGCCAGGCCGAACACGTTGAACACATGGTCGAGATGGCCAGGCAACTCGCCGCAACGGCCACCAGCATATCCGGGAGGAGTTCCGCCTCCGAGGAGCTTGCGATCATTTCTTCGGACAGGTCCGCGGAGGGAATAGAAGCGGCCCAAGGCGCCATGAGCGCCATGGAAGAAGTGGTCTCGTTGGTCGAAGATACGACCCGACAGGTTCATGTCTTCTCCGAACACGCGGCGGAGATCAACACCCTTGTCGAAGGAATAACGACGTTGAGCCAGCAGACGCACATTCTGGCCCTCAACGCCACCATAGAAGCGGCCCGTGCGGGCGATGCCGGAAGAGGCTTCGCGGTGGTTGCGGAAGAAGTGCGGAGACTCGCCGAGAACACGAGAGAGCTTGCCTCGCAAATTGCCGAGTTGGCCCGGTACATCACCGGGAACAGCCCGGAGGTCGCCAGGCACCTCGAAGAAACCAATAGCGCGGCCAATACCGGGCAAGTGAAGACGAAGGGGGTTTCAGAAGCGCTGGAGAGAATCGGCATGGCGGCCGGCGAAACTCTTCAGGCCGTTCGCGCCATCTCCACCGAAGCGGAGCAACAGGCGGAACTGGCTGCATCCCTTACCGGGCCCATGGAAGAGATACAATCGGTTGCAACCGACAACGCAGCGGGAACACAGGAAACATCGGCCGCCACGGAGGAGACCACCGCCAGCATGGAAGAAATTAACCAGCAGACCCGGTCGCTCCTGGAGGAAGCAGACCGACTCCGCTCATCGGTCGAGAAGTTCAAGCTATGACTAATTCATCCGGGAGATAGAGCGTTGCAAAAGTTGATAGTAACCAGGATCGGCCGGCGTCTCGTAGGTTTTCCCTCCAGAGAGGTTTCCAGCGTAATAGCTTTGCCACACATCCATCCTCTGCCGGAACCCTATCCCCACCTTCGCGGTGCGGCCTTCGTGGCCGGAGAGTTGGTTACGGTAATAGACACCTTCTCCCTCATGGAAGAGGACGCCGGTGAGGACGCCCAGGACCTGCTCCTTCTCCTCGCACCCCCGCACGGCCACCTGGCCCTCCCAATCGGCGCCGTCGAGACCGTACTGCCTTACGAAACATTGAAACTTAAAGAGGAAAACGCGAAGGGTATCTGGTCAGGTCTCTATCCATGGGACGAATACTGGATCAACGTGGTACACTCTTCCGGGATAGCGGAGGAACTAGCCCACGCGACCGCCTCCGCGATACACATTAACTATGCAGGGAGAGAGCATGCCCTATAAAGTTCTCATCGTTGACGATGCCATGTTCATGCGTGCCATGATAAGGGATATCCTTGTTAATTCGGGCCGGTACGAGGTGGTCGGAGAGGCGTCCAACGGCAATGAATCTCTGGAACTCTTCGGTACCCTTCAGCCGGACGTCGTTACGATGGACATCGTAATGCCCCAGATGGACGGCATCGAGGCCACGAAGGAGATCCTCAAGACCGCCCCGGATGCGAAGATCGTAATGTGCTCCGCACTGGGCCAGGAAGCCCTGGTTATTGAGTCCATCGCGGTCGGCGCAAAGGATTTCATCGTGAAACCCTTTTCCGCGGAGAAGGTTCTCAAGGTGCTCGACGCCGTAGCGGAGGGGTAGGCCGCCCCACTGGGCCACACTCCCACCGGAAGCAAAATGGACCTTTCTAAGTTCTGCGATCTTTACATCGAAGAAGGACGCGAACACTCGGCCAAACTGAGTTCGGGTCTGCGATCCCCCAATCCGGCCGAATCTTCAACCGTCAACGAACTCTTCCGCCACGCCCATTCCTTAAAGGGCATGGCTGCATCCATGTCCTTCACGCCCACCAGCTCCCTTGCTCACAGCCTCGAATCTCTCCTCGCCCTATGGCGGGAGGGGAAGGGTCCAACCCCGGAACAGAGAAAAGCCGCGATCAAGGCCGCCGATACGCTGGAGGCCCTGATGGATGTTGTTCAGGAAAACGGCAACGACTCATCGCTGTCCGGCGTAGCAAGCTCCGTAGAGAAAGAGGTGCTGGCGGTATACGCTGAAGCTGGCGCTGCTGTTGCTGCTGTTGCTCAGCCTTCGGTCCCCGCCGGAACGGCTGCCGATACTCCGGCCGCGCCCGTCGGTAACGACTTTGCAAGATTGAAGGTTTCAATTGATCCCTCTTCCCCGCTGCCGGCGGCAAGGCTCCTCGTCGTCTTCAAAAAATTGAAGGAGACCCATGATGGTTGCCGCATAGAACCCGACATAGCCGACATTCAACGTAAAAACCTCAAGGCCGCAATCTTCTTGCTGCCCCCGAACGCGCGGTTGAAAGAAGTGGCGAGATCCATCAAAAAGCTTCCCGAAGTAACGGAAGTAGGCCTGGAAGAAGCCCCGGCGAAGAGTGCAGATGCCGTACAGGACCACAGGCTCATCAGGAGCGTCAGGGTTTCAACGCCTGATCTTGACCTCCTTCTCAACCAGACCGGAGACCTCCTCTGCCACCTCAACGAGTTCGAGGCAAGTCTCAGCAAGGAGGAGAAGAAGCGCCACCGCTTCTGGTTGGAAAGCCACAGGAGCCGGATGAACAGACAGTACGAGCGAGTGCTTTCCGTAAGGTTGATCCCCTTCGATGTTCTTGTGGAGCGAGTTGGAAGAACCATCCGGGAACTCTCGGAGAAACTTTCCAAGCAGGTTCGTTTTGAAGCGGAGGGCGCGGACCAGCGAATCGACAGCACCATTCTTGAACGCTTGCTCGACCCGCTTCTGCACCTCGTACGCAACGCCCTTGACCACGGGCTGGAAACGCGCGAAGAACGCTTAGCTTCGGGCAAGGCGCCGGAAGGTCTCATCCGCCTCGAACTCAGGCGGGAAGCGGACGCCTTCATTGTTTCCCTCTCAGACGACGGCAGGGGCATAGACACGGAGGCCGTCCGTAGGACGGCCGTTGATCGCGGCCTTTACTCCCCCACGGATGCCGCCGGACTGGCGCCCGATAAACTCTTGCTCCTGCTCACCACTCCGGCCTTCACCACGCGCAAGAAAGTTACCCAGGTCAGTGGGAGGGGCGTGGGACTTGACGTCGTCAGGTCCGCCGCCGAGTCCCTCGGCGGCCATCTGGATATGGAAAGCGAACGCGGCTCTGGCAGTCGATTTACCATTGTCGTACCCTCGGCGGTTACGCTGACCAACACGTTGATCTTCGGCTGGAAAAACCTTTCCTCTCGCTTTGCCCTGCCGACTTCCCAGATTCGCCACATATACCCGCTATCGCGTCACCCCCTTGAGTGGTCCGGGAACGTTCGCTGCCTCCAGACCGGCGAAGAACTCCTACCCATTCTTCCTTGGAGGCCGGGGCCGGTTGGGAGAGAGGGTTTCGGTCTTGGCATAGCCGCGGGAAAGGAGCAGAAGATACTGTTAATTTCTTCCGTTTACCAAGCCGAGAAAGTCATGATCTTACCTTGGCGACCTCCGCTGGAGATGGTCCCCGGGTGGATAGGCGGCGCCCTGCTCTCTACGGGTGAACTGGCCTACGTCCTCGACGGAAGGGTTCTGGTAAAAAGGAGTGAGGAGACCGCTGATGTTTGACGAAATAGGCGAAAGAGACCTGGATGCCCTCCGGGAGATAAGCACCATCGGCGCAGGCCACGCAGTCACGGCCCTGCACCAGATGACCAACCGCGTTATCACCATCGAAGTTCCCTCTGTAAAGCTCACGCCCCTCTCCCACGTCGTAGATTCTCTTGGCGGCCCCGAAGAAGAGGTCCTTGGACTCTTCTTCAGGGTCTTCGGTGCCACGCGCGGCAACATGCTGGTGGTAATGCCCCGCCTCTCCGCCGAATACCTGCTCACCATTCTCTTCAACGGCAATGGACCAAAGAAGCCACTCGGGGACATGGAAATATCTGCACTGAAAGAGGTCGGCAACATTCTTACATCCTCCTACCTGAACGCCATCGGCAGACTGCTGAACATTCCACTCGTACCATCCATACCGGCTTTTTCCATTGACATGGCGCAGGCCGTCGTAGACCTGCTCCTGATAGAGCTTTCGGAAGTAACCCACCAGGCCCTGGTCATACAAACAGACTTTACATCCCGCAACCACGCCTTTGCAGGCCACTTCTTCCTCCTTCCCGATCCAAAATCCATCGCAACTATCCTCAAGGCGGTCAGAGCGATGCCCGGCCAGCGGGACCGTGCAAGATAACACAACCACCGATAATAAAGAGAACAATGACGGTTCCAACGACAAAACGGACCTTCTCAGCTCTGGACCACGTTCTTTACGGTATAAGCTGGTCGGCCTTCGTAGCCGTCACGGCCATCGCCGCATGGCTTCATCCCTCGCCAACCGGACGCGGAACGCACACCCAGTTGGGGCTTCCCCCCTGCGGCTTCTACACCGTTTTCCACAAACCATGCCCCTCATGTGGAATGACCACTTGCTTCGCCTACATCATGCACGGTCATCCGGTTGAAGCCTTCTACACACAGCCGGCCGGCTTCTTCGTCTTTCTTGCAATGCTCATCGCATGGCTTTACCTACCCGTCGCATGGCGAAAACGCAAACCGTTCGACCACTTTTTCGAGCTTAACGTCTTCCTTCCGACCGTATTAGGTCTCATCATTCTGATACTCGGCGTATGGGTTTGGCGGCTACGGTAGTAGCGGCCGATCGGCCGATCAATGGTCCTGCACGGCCGCGAATTATACGGGTAGGGGTGCACCGCGAAGACGCAGGGACGCGGAGGAGTAAGGGAGCGAAGAGGTGCATAGGTGATGAGGGATTGCGTGATTAACGGATCTTCCAGCGGCCGAAGCAGTGTAACTAATTGATATATATGAGGTTCGGAGTGTTTTTGGGCATCACGATGTAGCCACCAAAAACGGTGGGCAACACACGAGGCGCCCCTTGAGAATGTCCTATCGGGAAAAGGGAAAGGTAAGGCACCGGACCGGAGCGATGGATGGAAGGGCAGGGGCGCCCTCTCCTACGCTGTAGAAATGTTTGGGTCGGCCGTAACAAGGATTCGGCCGATCAACGATCGGCCTCCGGAGCTGCAAGCGCTCATCAACTCCGCCGGGGCAATCCTTCCCAATCACATTAGGAATCCGGGCGTCGTGGTGTCAACTGGGAAGAAACCTGGCCATGGGGGTAACTCCTTAATTCCCAACGCATTACGAAACCTGCACCACCCGTTTTACCTGGAAGACCCTATGAACAATGGCCCACTCAAGATGACAAAACGCGGCATTTTTGTGCTTTACGCAACAGGCTCTTCCCCCCCCTTCTTCGTGGCACAGGTATTGCCATGGCTTTCGACGATCCCGAAGTTCCCATGGTGTCCGGCGACCAGGACATCGGACGGAAAAATAAACAGTTGTACGCTGCTCTATTCCGACAACAATCATAGGATATCGTGTTGTTATCGGACAGGCCCGTGGCATGGGTCTTGCCTTCCATGAGGATGGAGGTGAACCATGGCTACAAAACACGGTTTTATCGCAATCGGCCTCGCCATTGCGGCTTGCCTGACCGGCCTGGGAGTACATGCCCAGCAGTACGCCGTTACCCGCTTTCTTGACGGGAACGCCTACGTTAAAGGCAGTGGCCAGGGATCAAAGACCCAATCCATGAAGCTCAACATGCCGGTATTGGAGGGGGACAACATCTGGACCAATCCTAACGGACGACTGGGGATATTGGTTCAGGACGGGAACTACCTGTGGGTGGACGTGTCAAGCCGGCTTGAGATTGACCGGTTTCCCACGGAGAACGCAAGGGACCGCCGCCCCCTAAGGATCAAGGTGTGGGAAGGCGCCCTTCTCCTTGATATGAGGGACTGGAACCCGGCTATGGCTTCCTACCTCATTTCCACTCCATCCGCTTCAGTCAGTCCCACCAGTGCCGGGATATACCTGATCGAAGTAGAGAATGTCGACAGAACCCGGGTAAGTTCCCGTACGGGCAGTTGTATCGTCAGCAGCTCCGGTTCAACCGTTTCGCTCCAGTCCGGCCAGATGACCTACGCCGATTATGGTTATCCGCCGCTTTCACCCGTAAGAGCCGAATCACTCTCCTCTTCGGGGTTGCTGGAGTTCAGGAACCGGTCTCTTCCCCGGCAGGCCCACTCCGCGGGCTCCGTTTCCAGGCAGCACCTACCCGCCTCGCTTTCGGCTTACGCAAGCGATTTGGACGACAATGGTACGTGGGTAGACACCAATTCATACGGTTACGTGTGGCACCCAACGGTGGTTGCCGCGGAGTGGTCTCCCTATATGGACGGCGGCTGGGGATGGTATCCGTCGTGGGGGATGACGTGGATCCCGGGCGAAGCATGGGGTTGGGCGCCCTTCCACTACGGCCGCTGGACCTTTTTGGCAGGAATAGGGTGGGGCTGGATTCCCATGCCGTACTTTGCTCCGGCCTGGGTGGCTTGGTACTGGAACGAAGGCTCCATCGGTTGGTGTCCCCTGGGTTACTACGGGAACCCTTACTGGTACTACTCCGGTTGGTACAGCGTACCGGTAGGAGAGCTTTACTATCCCTACAGGCGAGGACGCATCAGGCGCCACCACAGGGCTCCGCCGCCACATCCAATCTATCCCCGTCCCATACACGGCAGGCCCGGGTCTTTGCATAAAGGCGGCCACAGCGGCGTCGGCGCTCTACACGGAAGGGGTGGAAGAATCGGAAGAGGCGGATCTCCAGGCACGGGTGGTCTTTCCCACAACGGAAGACCTGGCAGGCGCAACTCGGCCATCTCCCCCATCAACCTTTCGCCCCGGCGCGTCGGAGACTACAGGAATGGGAGGATAAGCCTCAATCAACTAGGCAGAAACATCACCGGGAATCCCGCATCACGGAGGCCCGAACGAAGATATCCAACGATCAGGCCGTCAATCGGCCGCACTCCCGGCAGGAGAATTGAGCCCGGGCGAACCGCTTTTCCTTCGAATGCAGGCAGGAAGCGTGGAGCCTATATGAGACCTTCTGCGGGTCGTACGCAGAGAATGGAGCCAAGCAGAAGCAACCGTCGTCAGATACCATCCGGCTACCGGTCCTACGTACCGCTAAACGGCAACAGTCGCTCCGAAACCATAAGGACCGCGCCCCGTCGCTACCGCGTAAACCGCGGCTATCAGAGGCGTCCCTCTTCGTCTTACAACCGTGCTCCCAGGTACACCCCCCGACGATCCCCTTTGTCTTCCAGGAGGAGTTACACGCGGCCGGTGCGCCCTTCAACTCATTCATACACGCCGCGCTACATTCCAAGCCGTTCATCCAGCGGCATGAGAAGCCCTTCATTCCATTCGTCGGGAGGTGCGCGCAGCCACGGAGGCAGGCACCGGCGTTGAAATGCGCTCAGGCGGGGTGGTATCGGGTAGGGTAGGCTCTTGTCGGCGCCAAGCCAAAGAGGAGTTCTCATGGCTTCCGAATGGGCATACTCCATCGGGTGAGGGCTGCTAGAGCCCGAAGAGCCCGGTCATTTGCACCCGGCCTGCCGAGCAACAACCGTAGGAACCGAAAAGGGCGCGCCCCACACTAAAGCCGAGACCCTCCGCGACCGCCTTCTCAGCCGGCGTACTCTACGGCCTTCTTTTCGCGGATCAGGGTCAACCGTATTCGGCCGGGAAAATCCATCTCCTCCTGGACCTTCTTGGTCATTTCGCTGCTAAGAAATGGGAGGTTGTCGTCGTCCACTTGGTCGGTCTTCACGATAACGCGCACCTCTCTGCCGGCCTGAATGGCGAAGCTCTGTTCCACTCCGTCAAAGGAATTGACGATATTCTCCAGCGTCTCGATCCTCTTCAGGTAATCGGCCAGGGAAGTATGGCGCGCCCCCGGCCTGGACCCGGAAACGGCGTCGGCAACGGCCACCAGTATCGATATGGGGTACACGGCCTCAACGTCTTCGTGGTGGCTCTCGATTGCGTTGATTACTACTTCGTGCTCACCGTACTTGCGAGCCGCCTCCCCGCCCAATTCCGGGTGGGTACCTTCACGTTCAACGTCTATCGCCTTTCCTATGTCGTGCAGAAGCCCGGCCCTTTTAGCCAGTTTCACGTTCAGGCCCAACTCGGCAGCCATGTTTGCGCTGAGTTCCGCGACCTCCAAAGAGTGGTTTAGGACGTTCTGCCCGTAGGATGTACGGTACTTCAGCTTGCCGATCAACTTCAGGATTTCCGGGTGGGGCGCCTTAAGCTTGAGGTGCTTGAATGCCTCCTCACCGGCGAGGTTGGCCTCGCGCATTACCTTCTTTTTGGCTTTGGCCACCACCTCCTGAATCTTCTTGGGGTGAATCTTGCCGCTTTGAATCAGGCGCTCCAGGGCCTGCCCGGCTATGGCTCGTGCAATCGGGTTGAAGGCGGATATGAGGACGATATTGGGATCGTCACCATTGATGATGAGCTGAACCCCGGTCTGTTCTTCGAAGAACTTGATGTTCCTTCCTTCGTGGCCGATGAGACGGCCCTTTATGGTTTCGTCGGGCAGCTTGAAACGGCTGGTAGTTCGTTCCACCACCTGATCGGTCGCGACGCGCTCTATGGCAAGGGTAACGATCTTCGTCGCCTCAATCTCCGCGGTCTTCTGTGCGTCCTCCTTGATCCGGCGGATGAGGTTGGCGGCTTCGTGCTCGGCCTCGCTCTTGAGATTGGCCAGCAACTGCTTCTTGGCCTCCTCCACTCCAAGCCCCCCAACGCGTTCGAGGCGGTTGTTGTACTCTGCTTTGAGGGTATCGATTTCTACTTCGTATGTTTGAAGAGACTCTCTCTTAGCCTCTATCTGTTTTTCGGTCTCGTCAAGCTTATCCGAACGGTTCCGGAGTTCGTGTTCGTGCTGCTGGAGGCGGGCGTCTCTCCTGTTCATGGCCCGCTCTATATTCTTTGCCGATTCATAGCGCTTCTGGTAGTCCTCCTCGTACTGCTTTCGTTCCGTCTGGAAGGTTTCACGCGCGCTGGCGAGTGCGAGCTTCCGGGCATTTTCGGCCTGGACCTTTGCGTCTTCCAATCTCCGGTCAATCTCTTCCCCGGTACGGGCGACCGAGGTCCGGCCAAAACGGTTGCAAAGAACCCATCCACCGATGCCTCCCAAAAGTAGTGCCGCGATTGTGATAGTAAGGATAATTAAATAGGGCATATTGGCCCCTCCTTTACGCTAAAGGGATCGAGCTTTCATAGGAACACTTCGGCTTTAATACCGTGTTCCCTGACAGCGGCCGCAATGGCCCTAAGCCTTCCGGCCGGTACGGGCAGCAGCCCACGATCGGCCGGTCCCCGGTCAAGAGTATAAACCTGAATAAGGCCGGGAGCTATGGATGCGGCGAGTTCAAACCACTTTTCCCACTCTTCGCCGGAACTGTTGTCGGTGCTTCCCGTTACGAAGAGCGACTGCAGGATAAGCCGTGGGCCCATTTGGCGAAGGCCTCCCACCATGGCGTCGAAATCCACGCCTTTTACCGGGCCGTTAAGCTTTCGAAAGATTTTCTCCCGGCCGGCGTCGAGTTTCAGAATGGGATCGTCCAGAAGAAGCATGGCGTCCCGTATCGCTTTTTGATGAACGGTTGTGGAGTTTGACAGTATGGCGGTTCGGCTTAATGGGGCGTATGCATCCCTGAGTGCGGCCACGTCGGTGACGATAGCCGGAAAGTCGGGGTGCAGCGTAGCCTCTCCGTTGCCTGAAAAGGTGATAGTGTCCGGTGGAGTATTGTTATGTGCCAACCTTACAAGCATGGCTTCGATGGTATCCCTGATGCTTTCCCTGGAAGGAAGAAAAGACTTGAAAAGCCTGGGGTTCACGCAGTGCATTCCCGTCCAGGAGTATTGGCAATAGCGGCAGTTAAGGGAACAGACCTTTATCTCGTCCGGCAAAATATTAATGCCGAGCGAACTTCCCAGCCTGCGCGATGCCACCGGGCCGTAGAGGATTCCGCGTTGGAGAGGAATGGTTCTGGATATGGCGTCTTCAGCCATGGCGGTCCTGGCCTTTCACAAAGGGATTGTACAGCCTTTCAACGCCGATGGAGGTCTTGGGTCCGTGGCCGGGAAGAACCTCCGTGTCATCCGGGAGTAGGTAGAGCCGTTCCCGGATGGAAGTTATGAGCGAGTCGTAATCGCTTCCCGGTAGGTCGGTACGGCCTATGGACCGGTTGAAGAGGGTGTCACCGGACAGGACGAAACCCTTAGCCGCCAGGCAGACGCCGCCCGGTGAGTGGCCGGGGGTGTGTATGACCAGAAGCGCGTGGTTTCCCACGGGAACTGATGCACCATCTTCGAGAAAAGCGGAGGGTTTTGGGCTCGCCTTCGCCTTGTATCCATAGATGGCCGCAAACTCCGTCAATTTTTCGAGAAAGTCCAGGTCGTTGCGATGTATAAGAACGGGTGAACCAAAGCGTTCGGCAAAGAAAGCGTTGTTGCAGACGTGGTCGAAGTGGCCGTGGGTGTTTAAGATGGCCTTGAGTGCCACGCCGAGGGTTTCGATTCTGGCGGCAGCCTCTTCGCTTTCCATGGCGGGGTCAACGATTACGGCTTCTCCTGCTTCCCGGTCGACGATGAGATAGGTGTTGTTATCCAGTGGCCCGACCTCGAAGGTTTCAACCAGAAGATTTTTGCCCATAAAAAACCTCCAACACCAAGAACCAAGTTGGCGGAAACCCCGATGCAAAGTACAAATGAGATCCCTGCCCAAGCCGGGAATTATACCATAGGCGCTCTGACACAGGGGCTGAAGCCCCCATCTCGCTACGGTTGATCCGGATGGCCGGGAAAGGCTCTACAGGCCAGGGGTTTGCGCCTGTAGTGCTTTACTCGTCAAAGAATCGGGAGCCTTCGGGCCAAAGGCCGGGAATGCACCAATGGTAGGGTGGGACCCCGGCTGGCTTTGCCCGCCTGCCTGTGTAGGCGGGTCTCGCCCGCACCCTGTCTGCGTCGTCAATGCGGCAGGCAGGCGCGGACAGGTGAGGCGGAGAGGGAATGCCCCGTTCCAAGCAATGCTTTTTCCTCCGGAAGAAACACTAACGATTCGAAGGCACGGGCGTTTCAATCGTGGAGATTGGGTGAAGGAGCGCGAAGAGTTCCTTACCCGGGCGGCCACCCGAATGGCCTTCCACCCATGAGGTGAAAATGGACGTGAAAGACCGACTGCCCTGCCGATTCCATACAGTTGGCGTTCAAACGAAAGCCCTTTCTGTCAAGGCCCCTTTCCCTGGCGATTTTTGACGTCAGCACGACGAGACGGCCCATGAGGGGCGCGTCGCTGTCGGCGAGGTCGTTCAGCGTAGCTATGTGTTTTCTAGGAATGACCAACACGTGAACCGGCGCCTGTGGGTGAACGTCTTCAAAGGCGTAGAACTCGTCGTCCGAGTAAACCTCCCGGCTTGGGATCTCCCCGGCCGCTATCTTGCAAAAGAGACAATCATTCATGGCGGGCCTCCTTCAAACAGCATTGTACTCCATCGGCCCGACAACATAGGCCTTCTTGACCCGGGACTTCCTTCGGTGTAGTGTAATCTGGCGGTGGATGTCACATCTACCGCTGCGTGTGGTGAGCGTAGCTCAGTTGGTAGAGCTCCGGACTGTGGCTCCGGTTGTCGCGGGTTCGATCCCCGTCGCTCACCCCATCATTTATGCGCTCGTAGCTCAGATGGATAGAGCGTCGGCCTCCGGAGCCGAAGGTCGTGGGTTCGAATCCCGCCGGGCGCACCAAGCAATGGAATAAAGAGGGAGCCCCTCTCCGGGCTTGTTTTCACACCCGACAACTAAAAAGGGATGAGAAGGGTAGGATACCCGCAGGCGGCGGTTACGAAGACGCGACCGAAGAGGGAGCGTTTGAAGTTACGCCGCCACGGGAGGCTCCTACCCCGGGAACCGTAGGCGGCGTTGCGCGCGGAGTGAGGGGACTCCGACCCGAGGGAGCACGCTACGGCGCGTAGGTTCGAATCCCGCCGGGCGCACCAAGCAATGGAATAAAGAGGGAGTTCCT
>CAZIBS010000053.1:0-15654 GCA_964537405.1 uncultured Thermoanaerobaculia bacterium
CAGTGCGGGAATCTGGATGTCCCCTAAGACTCATTTTAAAGTGTCTTTTGACATCGCATGAAGGCCGTTCGATTCTCCTTGATCCATATAGCCGGGAGCGTCATGGAGCGCGGAGGCCGGTTGTGGATCCGGCCGACTAAACACTCGCCGTTGCTCGTTTGGCTTCAGGAAATCCGAGAGCGCATCGCGAGCCCCGGACCCCCGGCGCCGGCGTGAACAATCAGTGCCGCGGGACTATTAAGGATGACCCCATGAAACACACCCGGCAAAAGCCTGCCAAAAAAAGGGTCCGAAACGCACGAAAAGAGCCCGAAACCGTCAAAAGGAGCTTCCAATGACCTGACCTTGTCCACCGCCCGGGAATTAGCGCCAAAACCGGCCAAAAGACGCTTTCTTCCAACCCCGAAAAACTCAGGCGGTGGATTCAGGGCAATTCGTCACGTTGACATCAGGCCCCAAGCCATGTATAGTGCCCTCGGTTTCGCATCTGATGCGGGATCAAATCCAAAACCGGGAGGTAGTTTTCTATATGAGCGTGAACGAAGACAAGAATCAGGAGGGGGAATCCGTGCCCTTCGAGGTGCCGGAGGAATGGCTGAATGTGAATTCCGACAACATTGGAGAAGTGTCCGACATTGATATGAACGCGCTTCTCAACGCCAAGGTGGCCGACCACAGCGAACAGCAGCTTATCAAGGGAAAGGTAGTCTCCATCACTCCTACGGATGTGCTCATCGACGTGGGCCTCAAGAGCGAAGGAATAGTTCCGCGTGAGGAGTTTAGCGACGCCCATGGGAAGGTAATCGTCTCTATAGGCGAGGAGGTGGAAGTATTCCTCGAAAGAATGGAGGACGCCAGCGGATACGTGGTTTTGAGCAAGATCAAGGCTAAAAAGATGAAGGCGTGGGAAGGGATTGAACGCGCTTACAAGGAGGGGCGCTCTATCAAGGGCATCATCCTGGACCGCATCAAGGGCGGGTTGGTTGTGGACGTTGGTGTCCGCGCCTTTCTGCCGGGTTCCCTCGTTGACCTCCAACCCATAAGAAACCTCCGCGCCCTGAAGGGGCAGCAAGTAGAGATGCGCGTCATCAAGATTAACCGGAAGAGAGGCAACATCGTTCTCTCCAGGAAGGCCTTCCTGGAAGAGAAGATCTCCGTTCAGCGGGAGCGCATCCAGGAGGCTGTGAAAGAGCGTAAACCGCTCAAGGGAGTCATCAAGAACCTCACCAACTTCGGCGCCTTCGTGGATATGGGCGGTATCGACGGCTTGCTGCACGTGACCGACATGTCCTGGAAACGGCTGAAGCATCCCTCCGAAATGTTCAAGGTCGGAGATGAAATCGAAGTGCTCGTCCTCAACTTCGACGAGGCCAATGGGAAGCTTCAGCTCGGATACAAACAGTTACAGCCCTCTCCATGGGTCGACGTCTCCGAACACTACCCCATCGGAACGAAGGTCAAGGGCAAGGTCATTTCGTTGACCAACTACGGTGCTTTCGTTGAGCTGCAACCGGGCATAGAGGGAATGATCCACGTCTCGGAGATTTCGTGGACCAAGAAAATTAAACACCCCTCCTCCGTTTTGGACGTAGGAGACATGGTAGAAGTGGTCATCCTGGATGTGGACGCGGATGCCCAGAGAATTTCTCTCGGTTTAAAACAGGCCGAACCCAACCCATGGGACATCATTACCGAAACCTACCGTGTGGGAGACCGGGTCAAGGGAGTGGTGAGAAATATCGTGGACTTCGGGGTCTTTATAGAGGTCCTTGACGGCGTGGATGGCCTGGTGCACATTTCCGACCTCTCCTGGAAACGCATTAACCATCCGAGCGAGGTTTTGAAGAAGGGGGACGAGGTCGAAGCGGTTATCACAAACATCGACGCAATCAACCGCCGCCTTTCGATGAGCATGAAGGCTCTCACTCCCAACATCTGGGAGGCGTTCTTCCGGAACCACTACGTTGGAGACGTCGTAACTGGAACGGTGAGCAAGATCATGGATTTCGGCGCCTTCGTCGCCTTCGGAGATGGAGTGGAAGGGCTCGTTCATATCTCGGAACTCTCAGACGACCACATTACCAACTGTGAAGAGGTTGTCCAAATCGGCGATGCCTATCCATTCAAAATTATACGGCTCGAACCCCAGGAAAAGCGCATAGCTCTTTCTCTCAAGGAAGGCCAGCGCAGGCAGAAGCAGCAGGATGCCGCCGATGGAAATTCCTTCATCAATTCGCAGGAAAGCAACAAGGTCAGCCTTGGCGACGTTCTTGATTTCGGCGACTTGACAAAGAAAGAACCGGAGGCGTGATCCATGACGAAAGCTGACCTGATTGATCTGGTTTCCAAGCGGGTGCAAGTTCCCAAGAAATCGGCTGAGATTATCGTCAGCACCGTTTTTAAATCGTTGACCGACGCTCTGGATGCCGGGGAAAAGGTGGAGTTGAGGGGCTTTGGATCATTTCGCATTAAAATCAGGGAGGCCAGAACGGCTCACAACCCCAAAACCGGAGAAAAGGTAATGGTCCCGAGGAAGGCGGTCCCCTACTTCAGGGCCGGTAAACTCTTGAAAGAAGCCGTAAACGAAACAAAACGGTAATGCAACCCGGGGTTAGCTCGTGACAGGCTGGGAGGGGTGAGTTTATGGAAATCATCCACACTCCATGGCGCAGGCAGTACGTTCAATCCCCGGACCGCGAAGGCGAAGGGTGTGTGTTCTGCGGGGCCTTTTCCACTAAGAAACCATCCCTCGAAAACCTCGTTGTTTACAGAGACAAGAGAGTGGCGGTGATGCTTAATCGATATCCCTATACGAATGGCCACGTTCTTATTATTCCCAGAACCCACGTTGATTCACTTACGGGCCTCGACCAACCTACACGCTCGGCGCTCGCTGAAGTCATGGCATTCAGCGAAGGGCTCCTCAGGCGCGTTTACAACCCTGAGGGTTTCAACGTAGGACTGAACTTGGGTCAAGCCGCGGGAGCGGGAATCAGCGACCACCTCCATTTCCACGTCGTCCCACGATGGAATGGAGATACAAACTTCATCACCCTCTTTGGTAAACTCAGGGTTATACCGGAAGACCTTGCCCGGATCTTTCAGCGTCTTCGCGAGGCCTATCCGGCAAGAATCGACTATGATTCCGGTTCGGAGTCCGTTTCGGAGGAGCCTTGACTGGAAAAGGGCGATGGGAATTACATCTCGAACCGTCACCCGGCAAGGCGCCGGAACGCCCGGGCACCTTTGCCTGGGGCTAAAAAAAGAAAGCAGCCCGGGGCTTATCCTGGCTGCATCGGGCCCTATATTTTTCTCCCCGGCTCCGGTTAACGTCGGCCTTCCAATCAGATTCAGATTAGGAGTTTGCCATGACAGACACTAAAACCGTTGGACTGCTCTTTTCCGGAGGCCCCGCTCCGGCCGCAAACGCTGTTATCTCCTCAACCACCCTGAGTTTTCTTGATCAAGGCTACGGTGTAGTAGGATTCCTGGAAGGCTTCTCAAAGATCCAGACCGATTATGCGAAGACCGGCGGCGAACTTAAAGAAGGCCGCGATTTCCTTCGTTTGGACGAATCAATCGCCTCTATCAGGAACCAGCCCGGCGTATTCGTGCGCACTGCACGCGCCCACCCGGGAATCGCCATAAAAAGCAGGGCGGACCTCGATGACCCCGAGAAAACGGTTCCTCTCAGGGCCGTTATCGCTTCCCTGTCGAAGCTGAATATCGATGTTCTTATTACCATGGGCGGAGACGATACTCTCAAAACGGCGAACTACCTACACCTGATGGGTGTCAAGGTCATACACATCCCGAAGACCATCGACAACGACTATTTTGGGATTCCCTGGACCTTCGGGTACTGGACCGCGGTTGAAACGGCTCGCAAACTTCTACTGAATCTCAAAGCAGACGCGGATTCGACAAACGCCTATTACCTGGTCGAATTGATGGGACGAAAGGCCGGATGGTTAGCCTACGCGGCCGGCATAGCCGGAGAAGCGTGCGATATCCTGGCTGCCGAGGACATCGACGGCGACCTCGATCCAAAAGCAATATCCGGGCGTTTCACCGAACTCATCATCGCCAGGGAGGCGGCGGGCAGGACCTCCGGTATTATCTGCATATCGGAGGGATTAGCGGAGAAACTGCCCGATTCCCTGAAACCGAGAGCAATAGACCAGCACGGCAATGTCTACTACGGCCATGCCAAGCTCTGCGCGACCCTTGCCGAAAATACGGCGGCTCTCTACAAGGAGAAAACGGGGCGAACCAAGAAGGTACATCCGAAGCAGATCGGCTACGAAACCAGGTGCGCGGAGCCCATATCGTACGACGTCGTCCTGGGATGCATTCTGGGACACGGAGCTTTCGTTCTGCACCAACGCGGCCTTTACGGTCACATGGTTAGCGTTAAGGACAACATGGAAGTCTTTGCGGTCCCCTTCTCCGACCTCGTCGATTCCACCACCCTCCTGACAAAAACACGTTTTGTTCCGAACGAGGGTGGACTCTTCGCCCTCAAGGAAGCACTGCGTTTTCCCCTTCCGACGTCGCGGCGGAAAAACGCCGGGTAGTTCCTTGGTCAGAACCCGACGCCGACGCCGGTACTATAGCGGCGGTGCTTGGTGTTAAACTGTTATTTTAGAGGGAGGAACGTCATGTCCGGTCATAGCAAGTGGGCAAATATCAAGGCGCGCAAAGGATTGCAGGACGCCAAGCGCGGTAAAATGTTTACAAAACTGGCAAAGGAAATTATCATCGCGGCCAGGCTCGGCGGCGCGGACCCGGATGGAAACCCCCGTCTCAGGGTCGCCATCCAAGCCGCCAAAGCCATAAACATGCCCAACGAGAACATTAAACGCGCCATTCAACGAGGCGCGGGAAGCCAGGACGGCGAAGCCATCGAAGAGGTCATCTACGAAGGTTATGGGCCATCGGGCGTAGCCATTCTCGTTGAGGCGACTACGGACAATAGAAACCGAACCAGCGGGGAAATGCGCCATATCTTCTCGAAGTTCGGCGGCAATCTTGGCGTTACGGGGTGCGTGGCCAGGCTCTTCGAGCGAAAGGGTCGGATTACGGTCCCGGCCGAAGGTAATAGCGAGGAGAAAACTTTCGACGCGGCCATTGAAGCCGGCGCCGAAGACGTTGAGAGCGAGGAAAAGTTTTTTCTGATCTACACCAGGTTCGAGGAACTCAACACCGTCGTCCAAGAGCTGGAGAAGGGCGGCATTCAATGCACCGCCTTTAGCCCGGTCTTCTTACCCGTAACGACGACCCACGTCGCCGCGGATAAGGCAAGGGGGTTGTTGAAACTCATAGACGCTCTTGAGGACAACGACGATACCGCCAACGTTTGGAGCAACTTCGACATCGACGACAGTGATCTCGAGGTTCTTGGGGACCTATGATCGTTCTGGGTGTGGACCCCGGCTCCCTTTCCACGGGATATGGCGTTGTGGAAGGAGCGGGCGGACGCTATAAAGCACTCTCCTACGGTGCCATCAGGAATACAAGCAAAACGGCCCACCCCGAACGCCTGCGCGTTATCCAATGTAAGATCCTGGAGGTGATCCGGGAGTTCAATCCTTCCTTTCTCGCCCTTGAAGGGGTTTTTGTCTCCAAAAATGCCAGGAGCGCATTGATACTTGGCCAGGTAAGAGGCGTCGTCATGGTAACGGCCGTCTCTGAAGGCCTTGAAGTAAGAGAGTTTTCTCCGGCGGAGGTCAAGATTGGTGTTACTGGTTACGGGCGGGCGGAAAAGGGCCAGGTCCAGAAGATGGTGCAGACCTTGTTGGGATTGTCCGAAATACCTAAACCGAACGATGCGGCCGACGCCGTTGCTATCGCTCTATGCGCCTTGGCAAGGGCCGGCTGGGATTCGAAGGTTTCCCAATCCCATAATGGTTGATGCCGACAGCCGCGGAAGGCACGACAAAGTGAAGCGCCGAGGGCACCCGCTCGAAAGCGCGAGCGTTTCAATCGCGGAATCAGGGAGGTTGGAGAGCCATGATTGGTAGACTGAGGGGCATACTCCTCGAGAAGGAACCGACCAACATCGTCGTAGAGGCCGGAGGCGTCGGTTACCGCGTCTTCGTACCACTTACGACCTTTACAAAACTCGAAGCGGAAAAGGTGGACCTGTTTATACACACGGAAGTTCGCTCGGACGCCATTCAGCTCTTCGGTTTCCTGAGCCGCACTGAACGGGATTTATTCAGAAAGCTCCTCGCGGTTCAGGGGGTTGGACCAATGACGGGCCTGGCCGTCCTTTCCGGGTTGTCCGTCGATGAACTGGCTACTGCAATCCGCTCGGCTGATTCCGCCCGCCTCCAGAGCATCCCCAGGATAGGTAAGAGAACCGCTGAACGCATAATCCTCGAACTAAAAGATAAACTGGGCAGCCTCGGAGAGGGCATTGAAGGTTCATTAGGAGCGGGTCCAACCACGCCGGATTTCGACGATGCCTTGTCTGCGCTGGAGAACCTGGGCTACAAGTCCGCCAACGTCAGGAAGGCTCTCGAGAAAGCCCGCGAGAGCGCTCCTGAAGGCCCCATCGAAGCTTGGATTCGAATTGCACTGAAGGCCCTGTGATCTGCGACGCCGCGTCACCGTTTGCGCTTCCTCCGGCGCCCATAGCTGGAGTGTAGATTCCCGTTGCGCCCGTTTCTCATTGGGACGGCCGGCAGGCTGCTGAAAAGGTACAATGTGAACCGGAGGGCGCGCATGAAACCAAAGTTCGGGTTCGTAGTGGATTCGTTCTTTATCTTCGTGCCGGCGACACTGGCTTTCAGGTTCCTCACTCCCCACAACCATTCCCTCATCTTTGTCTCCGCCGCCTTGGCGATTATTCCCCTCGCGAGGTGGCTTGGTCGCGCAACCGAGAGTCTTGCGGACCGGGCGGGAGCCGCCGCCGGGGGGCTCCTGAACGCCACCTTCGGAAACGCCGCCGAGTTGATAATAGCCGTGTCCGCTCTCAGGGCCGGCCTTCCGGGAGTCGTTAAGGCCTCGCTCACCGGCTCGATCATAGGAAATATTCTCCTTGTTCTCGGCGTGGCCTTCACCGCTGGAGGCGTTCGCCATCCGACGCAAAAATTCAACGGCAGGGGGGCAAGAAGCCAAGCAACGCTTCTTAACCTGGCCGCGGTGGCGTTGATTGCGCCAGCGGCCTTCCACGCACTCGAAGTAGTGCCGAACCGGTTGAAAGAGATCAGGCTGAGTCTCGTTATCGCAGTCATCTTGCTCATTACCTACTTCCTGGGGCTGCTCTTTTCACTCAAAACCCATAAACACTACTTCACAAGACCGGCTTCGGGTGAAGAGGAAATTTCCAGGGCCGGGCACGCACCCTGGAAAACGCGCACGGCTCTTCTTGTGCTGGCTACCTCAACCGCCATGGTGGCGCTAATGAGCGAAATCCTTGTTGGTTCCATAGAGGGCGCCGCCTCGGCGCTCGGAATGACCGACGTCTTTGTCGGCGTAATCGTTGTGGCCGTCATCGGAAATGCCGCTGAACATTCGACCTCGGTAATGGCCGCGGTTGCCGACCGCATGGACCTTGCCATCTCCATCGCCCTCGGGAGCAGCACGCAGATAGCCCTCTTCGTAGCGCCGATGCTGGTATTTACGAGTCTCTTCGTGGGCCGCCCGATGAACCTTGTATTCACCGTTCCGGAGGTTTTAGCCGTCGTCATCGCGGTAGCCGCTTCCGCCCAGGTTACCGGCGACGGAGAATCGAACTGGTTGGAGGGAGTCCAGCTCCTGTCCATCTACGCCATACTGGCTCTCGTTTTTTACCTGTTGCCGTAGCCGACGAGAGAGGTCAAGCCGGTTCTTCCAGGTAAAAATAGATGGTGTATGGTTCGTGATACGTTGCGAATTAAGGAGTTACCCTGTCAAGGCCGGGTTGCTTCCTGGTAGACACCCGGCGCCCGGATTCCTGATGTGGGTGGGAAGGAACACCCCGGCGGACTTGATGAGCGCTTGCAGCTCCGGAGGCCGATCGTTGATCGGCCGAATCCTTGTTACGACCGACCCAAACATTTCTGCGCGATAGGAAGAGGGCGTCCCTTCCCTACCGTCCATCGTTCCGGTCCGGCGCCTGGCGGCCACGGTGGGCCGCTTCTACGAAAATCAATCACACCATTATTCGGTTCCGACCCATTCGTCACTGGTTGCCTTCGGCGGTCCCGGAGTCTCCTAATCACAACTTACCTCTAACCTTTCTACTTCTTCGGGACCAATTCGAAGGTGTACATTACACCCAGAGTTGACGAATCGTACTGTGGTGGGAACCTGGGGAAGGGCGCCGAACCGTAGACGGCCCTGAGTACCGTCTGGTCGAAGACGGCATTGCCTGAAGAGGAAACGATCCGGACGTTTATAGCATCTCCCGCGGCGGTGATGGTAAAGTGAACCGAGGTTGAGAGCGATACATTCTTTCCTACCACCGGCTTACGCCAGTGGGACTTGAGCAGATCTTCCAGTCTGGCCTTGTACCAGGCGTACTGGAAATTGGCTTCATCGAGGATGACGCCCGCACCCTTGCCGCCGAGGCCCGCCGCGCCCTCGTGGCCCAGCCCGGCCGCGACGCCGGGGGTTGGAGACTTTACGGACGAGGCTTTTTCTTTGACTTTGGGCTTTGCCTTGCCCGGCAGGGAGGTCTTGGGTTCTTTCGCGGTTGAATGAGAAGTCGTCTTGGAGGGCGCCAAGACCTTTGTGGCCCCCGGCGTTCCCTGCGTTTTTCCACCCCTTCCGGGGGGAATCTCGACCAGTCTAACCATCATCGGCCCCTTGAAAACCGGTCCGCTGAAGATCACCGGGCTAAAGAGAATAAGGAAAATTGCTGCGAGGTGGGCAAGGGCTGAAAGAATCAAGGCAAGTGGGAACAGGTTGTCGTGTCTGCGCTGAAGCGGCCTGAGGCCAAAGGCCGGGACGCCGGCGCGGCCTGTTTCCCGGAGTGTGTTTCCCGGGTCGGACGGGACACTTGCCATGGGACTCCCCTCCTCCGGGAAGGCCCGCCTATGCTAACGCTTCGCGGGCGGTTCCGTGGCGAGGCCTACGGTAACGATCCCCGCCTGTTTCACGTCGTCCATTATGCTCAGCACGTCGCCGTAGGGCACCCTCTTATCCGCAAAGAGGTAGATCGTTTTGTCGGAGCGCTTCTTGAATATCTGGCGCAGGTAGCTTTTCATCAGCTTCCTGTTGACCGGTTGGTCGTTAAAATAAACGTAGTTCTTATTCATGGGAATCGTGAGAATTACGCGTTCCGCGCCACTGATATTGTTGCTGACGGTCCGTGGAAGATCCACGTCTATGCCCCTCTCGAAGAGTGGTGTCGTAATCATGAAGATGATTAAAAGAACCAGCATTACGTCAACCAGGGGCGTCACGTTGATGTCGGCTAACGGCTCGCTTTCCTGTTTGTTGGTTGAAAAAGCCATGGCGGCTTCCTCCTCTACCTTTAAAATACTCCCGCTATGGGAGTGCCGCATTCAGGACACCGTCCGTCTCGCAACCCCAACGCGGCGAGACAATATCCGCGACGTCCGATGACTATTGTCCCACAATTAGGGCAAAGCGTGTTTTCTGAGGCGTGGCCGGGGACGTTCCCGAGGTAAACGTATTTAAGGCCCGCTTCGCGGCCGAGTTCCCAGGCCCGTTCAAGGGTCGCGAGCGGCGTGGGGACAGCTTTCTCCATCCTGTAGTTTGGGTAAAAACGGCTCAGGTGCCAGGGAATAGACGGGTTCAGAGCAGCTATATGGGAAGCAACCTGTTTCAACTCCGTCTCCGAATCGTTATAGCCCGGGACGACGAGGGTCGTTATCTCCAGCCAGACCCCCTGGGCCGCCAGGGCTTCTATCCCTTCCAACACACCCTTTAGTGTTGCACCACAGGTCTTTCTGTAGTGCGAGTCGTCAAAACCCTTGAGGTCCACGTTGGCGGCGTCCAGAAAGCTCCCCGCGCGTTTGACGGCCTCGGGTGTCAGGTAGCCGTTGGTTACGAAGATATTCTTCAGTCCCGCCTCCCTCGCGAGTTCTCCAACTTCAACGCAGGTTTCGAAGAAAATCGTCGGTTCCGTGTAGGTATATGCGATGCTCCCGGCGCCGGAGCGCCGGGCCGCGCGCAAGACTTCAGCGGGCGTTGTAAAGGAGCCAGGCATACCTTCGTGGTTACGGGCATACTGGCTGATTCTCCAGTTCTGGCAGAAGTCACAGCGAAAATTGCAGCCGAGCGTCGCTATCGAATATGACACGGTTCCCGGCAGGAAGTGAAAGAGCGGTTTCTTCTCTATGGGATCGGGGTTGGCTGCTATGAGCCGGTTGTGGACCGCCGTAAGAAGTTCGCCGCCTCGGTTCAAGCGAACTTTGCAGACGCCGCTGTTGTCGGGAAGAATCGAACAGCGGTGCGCGCAAAGGTCGCAGAGAACCCGCCCTCCTTTGCCCTTGCGCCAGAGTATCGCGTGGGAAAGTTCGTCAGCGCTTCTCATTGATATACTCGACTCTGGCTCCACAAACCACGGCTCCTTCGTGGGGAAGCCCCGGCATCACCGCCTGGGGAACGGGACCCTCGCGCGGCGGGGCGACCTTCACCTTCACCGGGAATGTAGTCCCCTTCCACGAAACGAGCAACCTCTCCGGCGCCGGATGAGCTATGATGGATGGGTAACGCGCTGTCCAGGCGTCGATATCGGCCTCGGGCATCACCAGTGCGAGGCCCGGCGTTAGGGGATAAGTCTGCAGAAAAAAGGGCAGCTTCAACCTGTATTCGTCCCGCTCGGTGCAGTAGGCGGCCGGTTCGGTTCCCTTGATGAAGTATTCCGCCGTTACGCGGCGGCACGGTGAATCTACGCCGGCTCTTAGACCGGTGTCGGGATCGATAAGGACCTTCTCCACGTCCTCCGGTTTAACCCAATTCAGGTCTTCTTTGCCAAGGTTGGCAACTTCCATGAAACTCCTCCAGATTGGCAGGGCTACGCGCGCCCCGGTCTGAAGGTTGCCCAGGGATGTATGGTCGTCCTTGCCCGCCCAAACCCCGCAGAGAATGGATGGGCTGTAGCCTATAAACCAGGAATCGGTATAGTTGTCGGTGGTTCCGGTTTTGCCGGCGTAGTGACCCTTCATATCCTTGGCGGAGGAGGCGGTGCCCACCTTGACGACACCGACCAGCGCCTGGGTCATCAGGTACGCGATCTCCGGGGAAATAACCGGCTCAGACTCGGAGTGAAAGAGTTCAAGGGTCTTGCCGTCTTTGTCCTCTATCCGACTAATGAAATGAGGGTGTGTCCAGATGCCTCCGTTATCAAATACCGTGTAGGCGCCGGTAAGTTCAATGAGGCTGATGCCGAATGAGCCTAGAGCCATCGAGGGAAAGGGTTGCAGGTGGGTAGTAATGTGCAGCCTCTTGGCAAGGGCTATCACCTTGGAATATCCGGTCTGGTTAAGGACATGCACCGCGTCTATGTTGATGGAGTGTTCGAGAGCCGTGCGGTAGGTGGTTAATCCGAAGTATTCTGGATCAAAGTCGTGCGGCATATAAGCTACGTCTTTGTCGCAGAGTTTCTTCGCATCTTCTCTTCCGGTCAGAAAAATAGTCGGAGAATCGATTACCTGGCTGGCCAGTGTCCGGCCGTTCTCCAGCGCTGCGGCATAGATGATGGGCTTGACCGCCGACCCCGTTTGCCTCCTTGCCTGGATGGCACGGTTGAACATGGAAGAGGAGAAATCGTAGCCTCCCACCAGTGCCAGGATCTCGCCGGTGTGAGGATCAATCGCTATCAGCGCACCCTGGGCCAGGGGCGGCTGGACCAGATCAAAGGAAAATTCAGAGTTGGTCTCGCGAGCCTTCAGGATAATGCGGTCTTTTACGTGAAATACGCGCATGGGGTTGATGCGCTTATACAGCGCCCAGTTCTTTGAAGTCAGCTTTACCACGGTTTTACCCATAGCGGCGACGATCTCTTTCCTTTTAACCGATTGAACGGTGGCCCAATACCTTCCGCCTACTTCAAAAAACCTCCTCTTATATTCGGGGTGCTTCCCCGGGTTTCCGGAGGCGCCGCGGTACCCCCAGCGCGCCGAATAACGGTCCAACCCGTCCGCAACGGCCTTCTGAGCACTTTGCTGGAGATCCGCGTCGATTGTGGTATTAACCCTGAAGCCTTTGGTATAGAGGGCCTTCTCCCCGTACTTTCTCACCAAGTACATCCTCACACGCGCGGTAACGTAAGCCCCAATCCCGCCGCCCTGTTCATTTCCGTGGTAGAGACCGAGGGGACTCTTGCTGAAGGCCAGGTATTGCTTCCTGGTGATGTAACCCGTCTTGAGCATGCGGTACAAAACGATGTTGCGTCTTTTGAGGGCGCGCTTTGGGTGGAGGTCCGGAGAGTAGTAGCTTGGCCGCTGAATGAGGCCAGCCAGTGTTGCGCTCTCGGGGATTGATAGTTCGTCGGCCGGTTTCCCGAAGTAGTGCTGCGAACTCGCTTCCACGCCGTAGTACGCGCTGCCGAAGCACACCTTGTTGGCGTACATCTCCAGTATCTGGTTCTTGGAGTAGTGGCTCTCTATGTTAACGGCAAGAATCATCTCCTTGAGCTTTCGCTTTATGGTCTTGGCGGGAGTCAGAAAGTACTGCCGTGCGAGTTGTTGGGTTATGGTACTTCCACCCTCGCTTGCCCTCATGTGTATGAGATCCGACAAGAGAGCCCTCGCTATCCCGCGAAAGGAGATACCGTGGTGGTGATAAAAATCCGCGTCTTCGACCGAGATGAGAGCGTGAATAAAGTTCGGAGAGATCGAGGAAAAACGAACGAGCGTCCGTTTCTCTACTCCGTACTCCTTGAGTATCATCCCGTTTCTGCTGTAGATCCTCGTCATGAGGTGTGGAGTGAAAAACTGGAGGCTGTCGACCTCGGGGATATTCCTCGTAAGCCATAGGCCGAGGGCGACCCCGACGATAGAACCCGCGATAAAAAAAACCAGGATGAAACGAAGGGTTTTGCCCTTTAGCTTCATGAGTAAACGAGCTTGTAGAATTCGCGGAAGCTCTCGTTTTCACAGAGGGCTTTGTTAATGCCGAAGTAGTCCTGAACCTGGTTGGTAGTGCTGCGCAGCCTGCGGCAAAAGGTCTTCAACAGGTTGCGAAAAATCTTGGCCTCCAGCGAATCGGAACTCTTTAGAACTTTGTAGAAATCGTCGCGCGACAGGGTCAGCGCCGATACATCCGTTTCTGCTTCCACTCCGGCGCTGGCCGGAAGCCCGTCAATGATGCTGAGTTCTCCAAAGGTATCCTGCGGTTCAAGGGTGGTAATGGTCACGCGGGCACCATCCATGGTTTTGAAAACCGTTACCTGCCCTTCAACAAGGAGGTATAGCTTCAACCCACCATAGCCCTCCACCACGATGTGCGTCCCCCTGGGATAGTGTTCTTCGCTGAAGAGTCCGGAGACGTGGTTGTACTCTTCCTCGTCAAGCCCTTCCAGTAGAGGCAGCTTTGAAAGTCGCTCCTCGTAAATCGTCATTTACTTCCTCCTCTCTGCCCGTAATCTTGGAATACGGGGCAGCGCACCGATAAAATGGTAGTATGGATTGGGGGAGGTAGTCAATTTGAACGAAGAATGTCGTTACGCAATAGTTATGCCGGGCCAGCTCTTCGAACGTGAGGGCATGGCCGCCCCACTGGAGAAAAACGCTTCGTTCCAGCGCATCGCTGAAGGCTTCAACGGCCTTACGAACGGCTGCTTCAGAAGATGGGTGACCACCTCTTCCATTGAAGAAATCGGCAGCCGTTTCACGGCGCCCACCGTAATGGTCCTTTACGGGGCTCTCTGCGCCGAGATAGCCCGGGAAAGGTTCGGGCCTCCCGTGGCCGTGGCGGGTTATTCGCTGGGTTTCTACGCCGCCGCGATCTTCGCGCGCTGTCTCAAGCCCAGAGAGGCCCTGGAGTGGCTCGCACGGGTCAACGCCCACAACGAGTCGGCCTTTCTCCCGGGTCGCTATGCTCTGGCCTCCGTAACGGGGTTGGACGCCCGGACAATTGATGGGCGCCTCAGGAAGTGGAAGCTCCAATCGGTATTCATAGCCGACGTCAATAACCCAATGCAGGCTGTCCTCGCCGGTCCCTCTCCCGATGTTGCCGAGGCCGGGCGTCGCTTCAAGGACATTGTCATCAATTTTCAAATACTTCCCCTCGATATTCCACTCCACACTCCATACATGCGGGATGCCTGTTGGGAGGTTTCCAGTTGGTGGTCCACGGTTCCGACGGCCGCGCCCGAGATAACGCTGCTCTCTCCGATAAACGGCCGCGCCATCCGCGACGGCAGGGATTTTAAGGAGGAGATGCTCCGTTCGCTCACCTCGCCCACCGACTTCGTTTCCATGGCAAGAGTGCTTGCCCTGAGGAGCCTCGACTGGATACTGGACCTTTCACCGGGAGGCGAACTGGGAAGGATGTTGCGCTGGACATCGCGAGAACTCAAGGTAAAACCCGTTTCAGCGCTGTGGCAAGAAGAAGCGCAGTGAACGGTTCCCACCTATCCATAATCCTTATCGACCGGCTCTACGAGGAGATGGCGGAGATGACCGGGAGTGGCAAGTCCCGAGAAATCGCCGCCATCGCCGCCAGCCTCTTGTGCACCGGGGAATTCGCCATTGGCAGCCGTCTTCTGGAACAAATGCTTCGCGAGGATCCGCGTTTTTACGTTGCCGATGGACGCGCCGGTCTTACTCACCCTCCCGTTCCCTTCAACAAGAGGCCGATCAGCCAAATTCCCTTCGCCGTACTGGACTTTGAGACTAATGGTTTCTCCTCCAACGGCAGGGCCATCGAGATCGGGGTTGTCTGCATGAAAAATGGAAAGGAGACTGCATCATTTGAAAGCCTTTTAAACCCCGGGACGCACATATCAGCCTTCGTAACGCGGCTGACCGGAATATGCCCTGAGGACCTTGTCGGCAAGCCCTCCTTCTCCCAGCTCTGGCCAAAAATACGTACTTTGCTCGTCAACCGAGTGCTTGTAGCCCACAATCTTCCCTTCGACGACCGTATACTGCGCCTGGAATTGGAAAACCTCGGCGTAGGGTCCGCTCCATATTCAGAGTGTCTCTGTACCCTGCGCCTTGCAAGAAGGGTATTGCCGAGGGATGAAAGAAAGAGTCTAGACGTGCTTGCTGACCGCTTCGGCCTGTCTTTCACCTCAAGGCACCGCGCCCTTGACGACGCCAGAGTTGCGGGCCGCCTGCTCTTTCGCCTGCTGGACCTGGCCTCCGACGACAATAGGCTCGACACGTGGGCGGACCTTCAGGGCCTTCTCTACGGCCCCTTGGAAAACCGGCATAACTGAGCCTGTTGCACGACTCCGGTACGCGCTTTTGTAGAAAAATTCGGCGTCGTAAAATGGCCGAGGATCAACGAGAATGACTAAACCTATACAAAATGACCCCCTGTAAAACACCAAAGATGTCAATTTTGCACTTCGTGCAACAGCCTCAACTGAAGTTGTGGTTGCAACGAAGCACTGATTCTACGCTATACTGCCCTCTTCCAGCGCCCGTAGCTCAGCTGGATAGAGCATCTGCCTTCTAAGCAGAGGGCCGTGGGTTCGAGTCCCGCCGGGCGCACCAAACAATGGAATAAAGAGGGAGCCCCTCT
>CAZIBS010000054.1:0-15454 GCA_964537405.1 uncultured Thermoanaerobaculia bacterium
CTACTTCGACCTCATGGCCCGCATCAGAAAGGCGATCTCAACGGATTCCCTCTCTCTTCTCCGGGCGGAACTGGAAGAGGCCTATTCCAGCGGCTCAGCGGATATTACAGGGTGAAAGCGTGATAAGAAATCCCGGTTGTTATGACACATACGGCCACCGCGACGGGGGGATTGCGGACTCATGCCGACGTCGATTTAATTAGAATTGCTTGTGAGCCCGGAAGGCATGCCAACGTTGTTGGAATACGGCAAAAGTTTCATTGCACGTTACCAGGGGCCTGCGCACGAAACGCGCCTCCGGGCGAAGTCCGGTGAGGACTATAGCCCGGCCTGCCGAGCGACCGGGAAAGGCGCCTCCCGTCCTTCGTTCTTACTTGGCGAGTAAGTGTTACAGCCTCAAAGACCGGGTTCTTCCGGGCTTGAGTCGTCCGAAGGGGTGTGCTCATCGGAACCGGATGGACCGTCGTTTTCGCTGGTTTCCGATGGTTCGTCGGAGGGAGAGTCAACAACCGGAGCTGCTCCTCCAAGCGTGGGAGCAAAAACCTCGCCGAGTGGAGAGGAAATGGGCTCTTCCGATACCACCGCCGGAGAGGGTGTTGGCTCTTCCGGCACCACCGCCGGAGAGGGTGTCGGCTCTTCCGATACCACCGCCGGAGAGGGTGTCGGCTCTTCCGATACCACCGCCGGGGAGGGTGTTGGCTCTTCCGATACCACCGCCGGAGAGGGTGTTGGTTCTTCCGGCACCGCCGCCGGGGAGAGAACCGGTTCTTCCAGGTCTGCCGCAGAGGATTCCTCGCCGGGAATGGTTTCCACCCCTCCTTCAGAACCCGGGATGTCGGTTCCGACCCCTGAGGTCTCCTCCTTTGCCCTTTTGGAGATTTCTTCCTCGTAGGCCTTGATGACCGCCTCTTCTATCATGGTACGGGTCGCGCTGTTCAGTGGGTGGGCGATGTCTTTATACGTCCCGTTGCGCCTCTTCTTACTCGGCATGGACAGAAAGAGTCCCCTGTTTCCGTCGATTATCTTGATATCGCTGACTATGAAAGAGCGGTCAAAGGTTACGGAAACAAACGCTTTAAGTTTGGGTTCGTCCACCGGGAATATCCGAATGTCGGTGATTTCCATGGTCGCTTCTCCTTATCTTATCCATTAGCTATGAAATCCCAGTAGTCTTCGTGTGCCAGCGTGCGCGTCTTAAGGCAAAGAATCCCCCGGCGGTTTGCTTTCCCGGCGGTCTCGAGCGCCCGGTCTCTATCTTTGAAGAAGGCCACCCGTGAGGAGCCGGAACCGGCGAGCAACAATCGACCCGCGCCTCCTTCCAGCGCAATTCGGCGCACCGTTGCCGTCCATTTTATCTCATCCTGCTGTACCTCCTCAAAGTGGTTGTACAAGTCATCTTCGGCTAAGTTGCCATCTACCAATGCTTGAACAATCGAATATATTCTATTCTGGTGATCCCGGTCTGTCAACCGTTCATCTATCCTGTGGTAGGCTTCCGCCGTGGACACCCCTTTTGGGGAGGGAAAGATTACCAGGTATAAGGGGGGCGCGCCGGGCAAAGGGTAAAGCTCTTCGCCCCGGCCAACGCCGAGAGCCGTTCCACCAACAAGAAAGAAGGGCACGTCGCTGCCGAGTTCGCCGCCAATCCCCATTAGGTCCCGAGGCGTCAATTGCAGATTCCAGAGAGTAGATAGACCCAGCAGTGTCATAGCGGCGTCCGAACTGCCGCCTCCAAGGCCGGCCTGGACGGGGATACGCTTATCCAGGTGGATGAGGGCGCCGCGCGATCGGCTCCCGGCAAGACTACTTAGTGCCCTGGCTGCACGCAACACGAGGTTGTCTTCGCCCGTGGAAAGCAGTGGGTCCGAACAGGTGAGTGTCAGGGCGCTCGACGGGGCGAATTCTACCACGTCGTGAAGGGCTATGGACTGGTAGACGGTGCGTATGTCATGAAATCCATCTGCTCTCAATCCAACGACTTGCAATCCCAGGTTGATCTTTGCCGGCGCGCGGAGCCGAAGCGCGGCCCTCACGGCGCCACCCCGGCGAAAACCTCGGCTGCCGTAGCCGGACGTAGCTGAAGGGTCCGCGGAGGCATAAAAACGTCTCTCCCGAAGTTCCCGGCCTTGACCGATGAGAAGGCGACCGCCAATCTCCACGAACCCGGCCCCCGAAGGGCCGCGTAGGTAGGCTTGTCTCCGGTAGCGCGGGTCATCGTTACCCTACCCCTATAAGTTCGCCAGGAGAGAGAAAGGGAGCCGTCGCCGTGACGCTTCGCCCCTTCAGGAATCCCGGTGACAAAGAGAGTCCGCAACTGGGCGGCCGACCAGGGAAACTCTCTGACGCCCCGAAGCCACGAATAGGAGGCCCCGCTCTCCGGAAGGATCGCCGTGGCCCGGGCTCCGCGAAGAAAGATGAGAAGGCGCGTCGTTCCCATGGCATCACGCAGTTCGATGCGCGTGTCTCCGGATGAAGCCACGGCGCAGCCGCCGTGGAAGGTAAGCGTTCTGCCCTTCAGGGAAAGCGTGATTCTGAGGGAGGCCGAAAAGGAATGACTTGCCCGTCCCATGAAAACCGGTGAGCGGCGTGCGGCGCACCCGGCACATAACGGTAGAAGGAGTAGAGCAAAAAGTTGTTTAGTCACCCCACTCAAAACGAAGCTCCTTCCTGAATCTTGTCATGACGATTACGAGAGAGCGTTTCTGGCCGGGGGCGAAGGCCTTCGTTTCGGTGTGTTTTCCCGTTATATTCTGCATCTTTGTCTTGACTTCGAATGTTATGGTGTGGGAGCCCGGCGAAAGCTGAAAACTGCCCGTGTAGACCTGGCGGTGACGGGAGAAGAACTTATGCTTTATGGTCTTCTCGACCACGGTCTTCTTGTCCACGTCTATCTTGAAGTCGCCCTTCACTATTCTGCTGGTGAAGCTGTAGTCAATCACGGCAGGTTTTTTTGAGAGGGGAGTCCCGCCTTCTTTCCGCGCCACGGTACCGGTGGATTCCATGGCTTTTGCGGCTTGAGTTTTTGCCTTTTTCTTTGGAGGCCTTTCCGGGCGCCACCTCCTTGAAGCAGTTGCGCCGGAAGTGTCCCGCGTAGATTCATTGAGGATGATCGGCGCCATGGCAAGTTCTTCCCCGGCTTTAGCGTAATTATAGGTGACCTGCGAGAAAAGCGAGGAGAGTGATATCGGGTGTCTTGGAGGCGGCGCCAGTTCCAGGTCGCTCCCCGGATGGAGCATCGCCAATATCCCAACCGAAGCCGCTCCAAGCAGAAAAAGAACGATGAAGACGGCGCTTCCGAGCAGCAGCATGGGAGGCAGCCCCCGCAGCTTTTTCAGGGAACCGGTCTTTTGCGTCCTCTCTTTTGCGCCGACAGGCGGCCTCGCGGCCCTCTTCCTGGTAAGCCTTCCCCCATTCTTCCTCTTTTTCCGGGGCGGAACGGCTTTCGCCTTCTCCTTCTTTGGTTTCCCGGTAACGGGAAAGGCCGTGCCTGCGTGTGGAAGGGCGGCGCCGGCGAGGTAGGCGTCGATATCTTCGACAAGCTGCCGGGCCTTTGCGTAGCGGTCCTCGGGATCTTTGGCAAGAAGATACCGTAGAATCTGCACTACTTCGGGAGGTATGGATGGATTGATTTCCAGCACCGACTCCGGTTCATCCCGGCAGATCTTGTAGCCGACTACCGTAATCTCCTCCCCCGGGAATGGTTTCTTGCAGGTCAGCAATTCGTATAGAACCGTTCCCAGGGAGAAGAGATCGGAGCGGCCATCCATGGGTTTGCCCTTGAACTGTTCCGGAGACATGTAAGCCGGGGTACCGAGAAACTGGCCGTCCTGCGTCAACTCGGATGATGGTACCTTCGCAATGCCGAAATCCATGAGTTTTACGTGGCCGTTAGGCGTTTGAACAATGTTGGCCGGCTTGATATCGCGATGGATTATGCCGTTGCTGTGGGCGTAATCGAGAGCCGATGCGATCTCCCGCACCAGGGGCAGGATGGCGTCCGGATCCTGCTTGATTCCCTGGCGAATTTTGAAGTTCCAGGGTAATCCCTCCACGTATTCCATGGCTATGAAGGGGGGTTCTCCGTTAGAACCGTCGTCGGCTTCGTACACGGTGACTATGGAAGGATGGTTGAGCCTCCCGGCCGCCTGCGCCTCGCGGAGGAACCTGATCCTGAACTCCTTAACTTTATCCTCGTCCAGGCCCTCCGGCAGCACGATGGTTTTGAGGGCCACGGGTCTGTTGATGGTGGGATCGGTAGCAAGGTACACAATACCCATAGCGCCCCGTCCGAGCACCTTTTCCACCCTGTACTTGCCGATTTTCTTCGGCGTGGCGCCGACTGACTTATTTGAACTCAATGAACCACCTTACGCAACGGTACAAATCGCACTCCACGCGACTCCCAATAGGGGATTCCCGCGGCCAGGGCATCAATGGTTTTCGGCCGCAAGTGACCTATACCCACGAGAGGACCTTCTTTGCCGGCCGAGGCCACTAGCAACTTCAACTGTTTCATAATAGCACCGGACTCTTCCACGTCGTCAAGGAAAACACGCCTGAAAGCAGCGGGAACACCGTTTGAACGAGCTACATCGTAGGCTACGGTGCGCGGGGTCGTCCTGCTATCCAGGAAATAGAGGCGGCGACTCTTAAGGTATAACATTACCTCATTCATCAGGTGTTTGTCCTGGGTGGCGCGCGAGCCCATGTGGTTGTTCATTCCTTCCGCGAATGGAACTCCGGCAAAATCTCCGTCGAGTATTCGCGCCACCTCTTCATAGCTCATACCGGGGGCGATAAAATCCGGGCCGGGGTTCCACCTGGCTTGGTCTTCCGGTTCCATGGGGGCGTGAAGAATAATCGGAAAACCGTTGTCGTGGAGCAGCCTGGCGGAACTCTCGGAATCGCGAAGGTGGGGAATTACGGCAAAGGTGACGGAGCGCGGCAACACCGCTGCGGCTTTCTTTGCCAGGTCCAGGCGGTATCCCACGTCGTCTATGACGATCGAAACCTCCGTCCCCGAAGAAACAACATCAAGCTTGGAGGAGGCTCTTCCAGCCTTGACGAAGCCTTGGTCGGAGGGAAGGTTGTGGTCTTCGTTGTAGAGAACCGGCGGAGTGTAGTGGGCCCTTTTGGTCAAGGGCGGGGACTTTACGCTAACCGCTCTCGGGGTGTAGAGACCCACACCCACCCTGGCCGCCACCACCAGACAGAGAACCAGCGCAAGGAGCCCCAGCACCCATAAAGGTATGCGTTTTTGAGGCCTTCGGCCCCTCGTGGAAGACCTCTTAGCGGCCATTTACCTTCGCCTTCTTCCGGGCGGCCCCGGCGGCCTTGAGCGCAAACCTGTAAAAAGTGTAATTGCTCTCACCCTTCTTTGGAACCATAGCCACGACCGGCTTAATGGGGGAATTGTTTATCATCTTCCCATCAGGAGTCGTGTAGTAGGCCGTTATCAACCTCAGCAGCCCACCATTCTTGAGCGGGAAGCTTTCAATCCTGGGCGCCCAACCGTAGGTCTTCCCACCAACAACGACGGCGCCGGCGCCGGCAAGGGCGGAAGCGAGAAGCTCGCCTCCGCGTGCCGTCGTTCCGTCAACAATTACACAGAGCGCCTTGCCGGCCAGGTAACCCGGCCCCGTAACCGCTTCGTCGGAAACGGACTTGGCGCCTTTAAGCTTAGGAGAACGGCCGGGACCCAAAAGAACCCCAATCCACTTCAGAGCGGCGCCATCAGAACCGGATGCGCAGCCCCTCAGGTCTACAACCGCGGCGCCGCGAAGCGCCTTGATGGACAGTATCTCTTCTTTGGTCAGGTTCGCTTGCAGGCAGGGAATGGCAAGAGCCCCCGAACCCCCGGGTAGGGACGTCCAACGGGGAGCAATGGGGAGGCTGGTTTTGAGCGTAAGCTCTTTGGATTGCCAGGAATCGCTGTTTATGAAGATACAACGAACACTCTTGCCCTGCTGCTTGCTTCGGAGCGCCGCCAGAATCTGCGGATAGGTCATATCGTAGGTGGAACGGTTTCCGATAAAGCGGAGGTAGTGTCCCGGCAAGACGCCTTTGCCCGATCCCGGGTAAAAGGCCAGGACGCGGGCAAAACCGGTATGCTTGGTAACGTAGAGCGGAAGGGATGGACCGAAGGAGAGCCCGAACCTGTAGGCCGGAACCTCCTCTCTAGGAATGTAGGCGCACTCCGGTCCCACGCTTTCAGCGGCGCCCTCAAGTGCGCCCTTAATCACTTCCCGGGGTGATTTAGGATCAACGTAGTCTCTCAACACCATCTTGTAGACGCGCTCAAAGAGGTGCCACGAAGAAGCGTCCAGCGGCTCTTTCTGGCCGGGTAAGCCGGACTGAGCAAGAGAGGGAACTCCAAACGACACACAGAGACAAAGGGCGAGAAGAACACCCGGAAGGGAACGCTTAACGACCACTGACAACTCCTTTCAGCCATGGGGAGGGAGGCACGGCGATGCCGCCCCTTCGAATCTCGAAGTAGAGAGAGGTACCGGAACCTTCGATGCTGTCGCCCACGGTGCCTATGGCATCTCCCTGCGGCACGACTTCGCCTTTGTGCACCAGAATACGGTCGAGGTGGGCGTAGACGGTAAAGTAACCCACCGGGTGGCGGAGAATGACCGTGTAACCGTAGCCGGAGAGCCAGTCCGCGTACTCGACCAGTCCATCGAAAACGGCGTGCACGGGCGTCCCCAAAGGGGCGGCGATATCCAAGCCGGGATGGGGAACGCGCGTGTTGAAGGGAGGACGCGCGTAATCGCCATAGCCCCTTACTACGCGGCCGCGGCATGGAAACGGCAAAGAACCTTTTTCGGTAACCATGCTTTTGCTGTAGAGGTTGATCCTGGAACGAAAGGAGAGGTCTTTAAGGTAGCGATCCATCTTCCTGGCCGCCGCCAGTCTTTCGTTCAAGCCCTGCTGGGCCGTTTTTCTCTTGAGTCTCAAGCCCGATAGCACTCCCGCGAGAGTTTTCTGTTCGTCGCGAAGCGTCCGCCGCTCACCGGAGGCTTGGCCGGCTTGATCCTGAAGACTATTTTGAAGAGAGGAAAGTTTTTTGAGGGCCTCCTCCCGTTCTTCACGAAGAACCCTCAGTTGTTTAATCTGTACGGCGTCCTTCCTGGCGAGGACTTGCAGGTAAATGTCCGCCTGCTGCAAATCCTGCGTCGAGTTAACGGCGAAGTAAACCCTGTACTGCTGGAGTAGGCCAAGGGCATACTGCTGGCGCATTCGTTCACCAAGATAGGAGATAGCTGCCCCCTCCTTCTGCTTCAGGATGCGTATCGACTCTTCCGACTCTCCAATCTTCTTTCGCGTCTTGAGGAGAATGCCGCGTATGCGTTTCAGCATGGCTTGATCAAGCCTGACCCTTCGTTTCAACAGCGCGACCCGGTCCAACACGCCCCGCTGTTTCCCGGCTATTTCCGCCACCGACCCGGCAATTCTTTGGATTTGCGCTTCTATATCTTTGCCGGCGTCCTTTGCCGCCAGGCCGAGCGAAAAAACCAGGAGCAAAAATATACAAAGCGCTCGTTTCATTGTTTAGTGCCTTGGAGCAGCAGAAAGAAAACGCCCACCAGAAACGCCCTCGTTTTTATTGTCATTCTAAGAGCCTTTTCAGAGAGGGATCGCGCAGTATCGCGTGGCTCTTGTCCGGACCGGTGGAAACGATTGCCGCCTTCACCCCCGTCAACTCTTCCAGTCTCTTGACGTAGGAGCGGGCCAACGCGGGAAGGTCATCCCAGGATGAGACGCCGTAGATATTCCTCTTCCAGCCCGGCAGGCTTTCGTATACGGGCGCGGCCCCGGACAAAATCCATGGTTCCGCGGGAAACCCTCCGAATCGTCGCCCCTGGTATTCGTAGGCGGTACAGACCTTTATCTCGTCGAATTCGTCAAGGACGTCCAAGAGGGTAAGCGCAAAGCCACTCATACCGTTGATGCGCGCCGAGTACCTTGCGGCGACCGCGTCGAACCATCCGCAGCGCCTCGGTCTTCCGGTCGTGGTGCCAAACTCGTGGCCGCGTTTTCTGATGAGAGCGCCGTACTCGTTTTCCTGCTCCGTTACAAAGGGTCCCTCTCCCACGCGGCTGCAGTAGGCCTTGAAAACGCCGATAACGCTCCTGATGCCGGTGGGACCGACCCCAAGACCCGCGCATACGCCGCCCGCAGAGCTGTTGCTCGATGTTACGTAAGGATAGGTGCCGTGGTCAACGTCCAGAAGGGTCCCCTGCGCCCCCTCGCAGAGTACGCGCCTGCCCTCGCTAACGTATCGGTCGACAAGGGCGGCCGTATCGGTTATCAGCGGGGCGATCTCCGGGGCTATCGCGGCAAAACGTCGTACGACTTCCTCGCCCGGAATGCCGTCGTGGCCGAATAGGGCCTTGATGTACCGGTTCTTGGCTTCGCTCAGGCGCAGGAGTTCCGCTTCGAGACGGGCGGGCTCCTTCATGAAAACCGTCCGAACCCCTTCACGGCTGTACTTACTCTCGTAACAGGGGCCGATACCCCTGCCGGTGGTCCCGATCTTATTCGAACCGCGTTGAGATTCCCGTAGCTTATCCAACAACACGTGTTGGGGCAGGATAAAGTGAGCCCGGTCGGAAATTCTAAGGCCCTCCACGCTGACTCCAACCTTCTTGAGGGAACGTATCTCTTCAACCAGCGCTTCGGGATCGATAACGATTCCGTTGCCTATCACACAGATCTTACCGGCCGCCAGGATGCCGGAAGGCACCAGATGGAGGGCGTAGCGGCGGCCTTCAATCGTAACCGTGTGACCCGCGTTGTGTCCGCCCTGGTAACGGGCCACCAGCTCGGCGGCGTCAGCGAGAAGATTGACTATCTTACCCTTGCCCTCATCCCCCCACTGGCCACCCACAATGACCATCGGCATATCCATGGCTCACCTCCAGGAAGTTGATTATACCACCGCGCCGCTACCCCCGCCTTTTTTGAATGGCCACTATGCCGACTCCTTGGCCGGCCTTCGGGCCGGAGGCTCCCAATCCCTTGACGAGTGAGGCACCGTAGACGCGAAACCATGGACCGCGGAGTTTTTCTCCGGCCGCCCACATCAATCGTCGCCGGATTTCCCCGTGAGACGTCTTCTCCGGCCGGCCGGGGCCGCGCCGACCGCATCATTATAGTCCCGTAGGATCACGGCGAAACAAGACGCTGTAGAGGACGGTGCCGTCCATCCACTTGGCCGAGGCCACAATATCCCATCCGCGCTTCGGAGAGCTGGTTTTCCACCCGCACGAGGCGCAGATCTCCCGCTGGGTGTCGCGGATCGGCAGGCCCGCACGCCAGAGTGTGGTCAAAGGGCATCGGGTCGACCGCCTGAGAGCAGTACCAGCTCACGAAAACGGCGCGGCACCGGTAACCGCCTCTGATGTTTATCCAGCGGTTCCAGGAAGACCACTTTCCGGTCTTTGCCTGCGCTGCTCCCGGTCCTCGGTCAGGCGGTGGATTCAGGTCAACTCGCAGCCTTGACCGGGCACCGTTATGCCCGTAGAATTGCTGTCGGGAGGTTGTTATGGACGTACAGCTCAGGGAACTCCAGAGCCGCGTTGACGCGGAAGCGGCTACAACGTCAAAGATAATCGGGGAGGTCAGGAAAGTCATTGTGGGCCAGAGCGCCCTCCTTGAACGCCTTCTTGTCGCCCTCCTTGCAAGGGGCCACATCCTCGTCGAAGGCGTGCCGGGACTGGCTAAAACCCTTGCCGCTAACAGCTTCGCCGGGGCGATGTCGGCATCCTTCCGGCGCATTCAGTTCACGCCGGATCTCCTACCCGCCGACCTCATCGGCACGCTTGTCTACAACCCGAAGGAGGCTGTCTTCGAACCGAAGAAGGGGCCCATTTTTACGCAGCTCCTCCTGGCGGACGAGATCAACAGGGCGCCGGCGAAGGTCCAGTCGGCCCTCCTGGAAGCCATGCAGGAGCAGCAAGTTACGATAGGCGATACCACCTATCCACTTCCTGATCCCTTCTTCGTCATGGCTACCGAAAATCCCATCGAACAGGAGGGCACCTATCCCCTACCGGAGGCGCAGGTGGACCGCTTCCTTATGAAGGTGACTCCGGGCTACCCCTCCGTCGACGAAGAGCGCCTGATCATAGATCGCATGTCCACCGGAAGGCCGCCCTCCGTTTCCCCGGTCCTCGAAGTCGGCGACGTGCTAAGGGCGAGGAGCGTCGTGGATGATCTCTACGTGGATAAACGCATCAAGGACTACGTGGTGCGCCTCGTCAGGGCCACGCGCCAACCCACTCAATACAAGATCCCGGCCGAGGGCTACGTCCGCTATGGCGCTTCCCCAAGAGCCACCCTCTTCCTTACGCTGGCCGCCAAGGCTCACGCCTTCGTGAAGGGAAAGGCGTACGTTACGCCGGAGGACGTGAAGTCGGTCGGCATCGACGTTCTTCGCCATCGCCTGATACTTACCTACGAGGCCGAAGCCGAGGGTGTTACCTCCGAGAATATCCTCAACAGGATCTTCGAAGGAGTTGAGGTTCCCTGATGGGTAATTGTCGGGCGGCCGCGGCTTTCTCGCGGAAAAAACCGGGGCCTTGAACTCCCGCCCGCCTCACCGCCTCGCTTTCCTCATATAAAAGAGTGGTCATGCTCGCAATCGAAGAGATCCTGAAAAAAGTCCGGTTAATTGAGATCAAGACGCGTAAGGCGGTAAACGAAGTGCTCGCCGGTGAGTACCGCTCCACCTTCAAGGGTCAGGGCATGGAGTTCAGCGACGTTCGGCCATACCAACCCGGAGATCCCTACCGTTCCATCGACTGGAACGTCACCTCGCGGACCGGGGAACTCCACGTGAAACAATTCCACGAGGAAAGAGAGCGTACCCTCCTGCTGGTCGTGGACGTTAGCGGCTCCCTTCGGTTCGGAACAACCGGCAAGTTAAAGAGCGAAGTCCTCGCGGAGGCCTGCGCTCTTCTCGCCTTTTCCGCCATCCGAAGCCAGGACCGCGTCGGCCTCCTCCTCTTCAGCGACCGCGTTGAACTCTACATCCCTCCGCGAAAGGGCCGAAACCACGTGCTGAGGATCGTGCGCGAAATCATCTACTTCGAACCGCAAGGAAAAAAAACCGACTTCGCCAACGCCTTCTCCTCCGTGAATCGCCTCCTTCCAAGGCGCGCCACCGTGTTCCTCTGCTCGGACTTCCAGGCGCCGCTGGGACGGGGACTCTCCGTCTTCGCCAAGCGTCATGACGTCACCGCCGTCCGCGTCGAGGACCCCGCGGAGGTCGTCCTTCCCCCCTCGGGGTGGGTGGAGTGGGAAGACCCCGAAAACGGGCGCACGGGCTGGACCAGGACCACTTCAACGAAGGTTCAGCGTCGCTTCGGGCAGGGCCGTAAACACCAGAAGCAGGCTCTCCTACGAGCCCTGAGGAGAGCCGGCGTCGGCGACATAGCCTTGCAAACCGGCGCAGACGTCGTCGCTCCTCTCGTGGAATACTTCCACCAAAAAAGTAGTAGGCGCGCGAGGTGAACCTCCCGATTCAGAACCCGCGCTTTGTTCACGGCCTTTTTTTGATAATCGTCGTCATGCTATTCTTCAACCCTGCTCCGGGCGCCGCGCAAACTCCTCCCGAAGGTCTCCGGGCTACCGCCGGGTGGACGCCGTCGGTCTACCACATTGGAGACCTCGTTCCCCTTGAAATATCTCTCCCCCTATCCTCGCCGGACTTCTTCATAGAAACGAACCTGGCGGCGGGAAAAACGTGGGGCGGCGCTCACGTCGTGAAGGTTGAGCAAATCCCCCCCGACAGCTATCCCGGTTCGCTCATCCTCAGGGTCACCGTCCAGTTCTTCGCCATGGGAAGCGTACAACTGCCACGGACACGGCTGACGCTGCACCGGAGCAATGGCGAATCTACATTTTCGGTTAATCCGCCCCCCCTTTCCATAACGCCTCTTCTTCCTCCGGGGCCACAGCCCGAACCACCCTTTGCGCCACCACTTTCGACTCCCCTACCCTTTCCGTGGGTCTACGCCGCACTGGGAGTTCTGGTGCTCGCCGGGGCGCTCGCCATCCTCCTGTGGTTACTGCGGCGGACCGGCAATGCGCCTTCCGGTAACCGAGGCGAAGTTTCCCTGAAGGAGCGCGATCCTCACCTCTGGGCCGTGGGAGAAATAGAGCGCCTTTTTCGCGCCGACATCACGGCCTACAGGCGCTGCGAAGCCCTTTCGAGAGTGCTCAGGGAGTACCTCGAAGTGACCTTGAAGAGACCTTTCATGGAGTGGACCACCCACGAAATCCGTACCGGCTGCGCTGACATAGCCCCCCTTGCGGGAGAACCCTCGGAGCAACTCTTCAGCGTGCTATCCCTATGCGACCGGGTTCTCTTCGCCCGCTTTCTTCCGGGTAAAAAGGAGACGCTTGAAATAAAAAAGAGCGCAATGGCCATCCTTGAAAGGCTCCCCGGAAACCGGGAGGAAGCGACGCCATGAGTCACCTCATATTCCGCCGGCCCGCGTGGCTGTGGCTTCTGCTCCTTTTGCCCCTCCTGCCACTCTACAGGTGGTTCCTCTTGCGCTTCTTCAAAAGAGCCCTTCCCTTCCCTCCCGCCGGCCACCTCGAAAGCGTTGGGGGACGGAACCGCTTCTTTCCCTGGATCTCCATCGGCCTGCTGACACTGGCGGCGGCCGGCATGATAACGGCCCTTGCCCGTCCCGCAACGACCTTTCACCAAACCACGCTCTCCCACAAGGGGGTTGCCATCATTCTCTGCGTGGACATTTCCGGAAGCATGATCGCGGAAGACTTCCAACCCAACAACAGGATAGACGTGGCCAGGACGGTCATAGCCGACTTCGTGAAGAAGCGCCCCGACGATCGGATCGGCCTGGTAACCTTCGCCGCCATGCCCTTCCTGAGGTGTCCCCTCACCCTGGACCATAGAACGCTGCTTTCAATCGTCAATTCCCTGAGAGCCGTAACAAGCGAGGAGCTTGACGGAACCGCTATCGGCGACGCCCTCATAGCCTCCGGGAAGCGACTTCTCTCCGCGCCCGAGAAGAGCAGGGTCGTAATCCTTTTGACCGACGGAGAAAACAACCGGGGCCAGTTCGACCCCCTCCAGGCGGCAAGGATTCTCGCCGACCACAGGATGCGCGTGGACGTGGTCGGCATCGGAAGCAACGGAATTATTCCCTATCCGGTTCAGAGCGGAACGGGCGGCAAGGTCTATCAGTACGTGCGAATAGGCTTCAACGAGAAGACCCTGAAGTCCATCGCCTCCGCCACGAAGGGGGTCTACTACAACGCCACCGACGCCACCGGCCTCAAAAAGATATTCGAGGCCATAAACCGCCTTGAGAAAAGCAAGGTGGTCTCCAGGGGATACGTTCGCTATACGGATTACTTTCTACTTCCCCTTGGCTTGGCTCTTCTCTGCCTCGTCCTGGAGACGCTCTGGCGGACCGGTCCGGGGAGGGTTTTACCGTGAGCCTCTTCGCCAACACCCCGGGCTTTTACCTCCTTGCCGCTTTGCCCTTTCTCCTGTTGCTGGCCCTCTTCCGGTTCGCCCGCTCCCACAAAAAAACCGTCCTCTGGGGAGGCATGGACAACATTAGGAAGCTCTCCCACCCTCCGGCAAGAGAGTGGGACACCCTCAAGGCAGCCGCGCTATGGTCCGCCCTCGCCCTCACCTTCGTAGCCTTCGCTCGGCCCCAGTGGGGCGAAGTCTCGGAAAACATACACAGGATCGGCATCGACGTGGTCATCCTTCTGGATACGAGCCGTTCCATGGCCGCCACGGACGCAACTCCCTCGCGGTTGGAGCGCTCTCGAATGGAGATTCGTTCCTTTCTCAGTTCCGACCGCAGCGACCGCGTCGGGCTGGTTGCCTTCAGCGGCGTTCCCGTTACCCTCTCTCCGCTCACGGAGGACACCAGCGCCGTCGCCATGCTCCTTGACATAGCCGATACGAACCTCATTCCCATCCAGGGAACGGACATCGGGGGCGGTCTGCAGGCGGCCTGCGCCCTCTTCCCCAGAAACAGGGACCGGGACCGCATCATCCTCCTCTTCTCCGACGGGGGAGATATGGGCAACGATGCCCTTGCGGCTGCCAGGAAGGCGGCCGGGCGCGGCATCAAGGTTTTCTGCGTCGGCGTTGGAAGCCCGAAGGGGGCATTCGTGCCGGGACCGGACGGAAAACCGTTAAGGGATCCCGAAAGCGGCGCTCCCGCCGTTTCCAAACTCAATGAAGGTATACTCCGCCGCATCGCTCTCCTGACCGACGGCAGGTACTGGCGCCTCTCGGGCTCGGGCAGCGTCGTTCCGCACTTTCTCGAAGAGTTCAAGCACCTTAAGCACAAAGAGTACGCGACGAAGGCGAGGCTGAAGCGCCAGGACCAGTTCTCATGGTTCCTCTTCCCCGCGCTCATTCTCCTCTCGTGTGCCTTCATGGTGCCCGATAGGCGCCGCGCGACCTTCCGGAAACGCCCCATGAACAACAAGCAAAAACACGACCGGGGTACGACGAGGCTCTTCATCATCCTCCTCCTCGCCGCGCTCTTCCTTAGCGGAGGCGCCCTTCGCGCCGAATCTCCAGCCGGACTGGCCTCAAAGGCTCTCAAATCCTTCAAGGCCGGTAGAGTGGAGAACGCTCTTACAATCTACAAACGGGCAATGGCCCGGAATCCGAAGCCCGCTCTCTCGGCGATCCTCCACTTCAACGCGGGAACCTGTCTCCTGGCCTTGCACAAAAATGAGGATGCAAGAAAGGAGTTATCACTCGCCCTCGAAGGACGCAACCCTTCAGTCACGCGCGACGCGCTCTTCAACCTTGCCCACGCCTACTATGCCGCCGGCGATTCCGACGACGCCCTGACCTTCCTTCGAACCTTGCTCATAGACTCGCCGGGCGATCGGAGCGCCATCTCTTTATATGAATGGATACTCCGCCGGAAGCCTAGGAACAAACCTCCGCCCCCGAAGAAGAAACCCCCACCGCCCAAATCCACTCCTCCCGACGTCCTCAGGCAGCTTCCCATGCCTCCCCCCACAGCGCTCCAACGGCAGGTACGCAGGCCCACGAAACCCCCGCCCGGCATGAAACCGTGGTAAGTAGCCCATGATGAAATGGAGGTAGGGCGCTTGCGTGCCTGTCGGCGTCGCACGCAGACAGGCGGGCGGAAGGGGGCGGGTGAAAGCTGAATGGATTATAGGTATCGTGTTTCCCGACTTCCCCAGGGACTTCACTCTTTCTTCTTGGCTGAATCATCCTGCTCTAACCATTTCAGTATTTCATCCACTTGCTTCGCAGTGTCGGAGAGGCCGTGTGCTTTGGCGTAAGTTTTTATCACCTCAAGGTTTCCCTTCCACAGTTGCTTTCCCAATCTACGTTTTTTCAATGCGCGCTTCCCACCTCTTGACGTATGTTTTTGCACTATGCCCGGATGTTGTCACTAAA
>CAZIBS010000055.1:0-15262 GCA_964537405.1 uncultured Thermoanaerobaculia bacterium
CGTCATTCCCGCGAAAGCGGGAATCCACAACATTGACTGGATCCCCGATGTCTCGTGGATGACGAAAAAAGGCGTCATTCCGGGCACCTCGCTATTTAGTATGGGTATGCAACTGGAATGATGGGGTGTCCTATGGAAGGCGGCGCGCCTGACTGAGCCGTGGAAAGTGGTGGAAAAAGCTTGAGGCCTGTAATGGCTGGATTATCGAGATACGCCGCCTTTCCCACTCCCTTCCCATGGTTCCTTGGAAAAGCATCGGGACCGAGTTGTTGCGCTTGGTGGCGATCTTCTCCACGGCGCGGACGGCGCTGAGGACTTGCTCCTTCGTTGTGAAGGGACCGGGTGAGAAACGCACGGTGCCCATGGGTGAGGTGCCCATCTGTTCGTGGATGAGGGGGGCGCACTGGAGTCCCGCGCGGACGTTGATGTCGTGATCCACGTCTAGGAGGGATGTGCCCACGCCGGAGGAATCCCGGTTCTTCACGGTTATGGAGAGCACGGCGACGCGTTTTTTCAGGCTGGTTGTGCCGTGAATGATGACGCCCGGAACATCGGAGAGTCCCTCCTGAAGGATCCGAAGCAACTTCAGCTCATGGCGCGCCGGATGGCGTCGGAGCCGCGCTCCAGAACCCACTCCAAGCCAGCGTGAAGGCCGGCGATTCCCGCCAGGTTCATCGTGCCCGCCTCCAGCCGGTAGGGATACTCTTCAAGGTGGAAGGGATAGGCAGACTTGATGCCCGTTCCGCCCCACAGCGTGGAGCGAATCTCCGCGTGGTCGGCCACGCAGATTCCCACCGTTCCGGTAGGGCCCATGAGTCCCTTGTGGCCGGTGAAAGTGAGAAAACTTATGTGGCAAGCGGCCATGTCTATGGGGAAGACGTCGGTCGTCTGAGCGGTATCAACGGCGAGTGGGACCTCCGCTTCGGCGCACACTTTGCCGATTGCTTCAATATCCTGCACCGTTCCGGTAACGTTGGAACCGTGGTTGATCACGACAAGCCGCGTATTCGTCTTTATGGCCTTGCGAATCTCCTCGGGGTCCACGTAACCCTCGGAATCCGGCGCTACAAAGGTAGCTTCCAATCCTTTATCGCGGACGAGGTGGTTGATGGGCCGGATTACGGAGTTGTGCTCAAGGTTGGTTGTCACCACGTGATCGCCCGGAGAGAGCGTTCCCTGGATGACCATGTTCAGGGACTGGGTGGCGTTCATGGTGAAGATCAGGCGGTCTGGATTCATCCTTTTTCCGTTTGACACTAAACTTGGGTTGAATAAGGCGGTTAGTTTGGTGCGCGTCTCCCGGATCATATCCCCAGCTTTTAGGGCCGCGTTGGAGCCGGAACGGCCCGGATTGATGTCGTACTTCCTGAAGAAGGTGTTCATGAATTCGTATACCGAGTCCGGCTTGGGAAAGGTGGTCGACGCGTTATCCAGATAGATCATGTCTGCCATTGCTAACTCCTCCTTTTGGCCCAAAAGATCTTATGCGCACTCTGCTCGCGCCTCAAAGCGGCATTCCGCTGCATCAAATGACGACCTTTAAAGAAGTGAAAGAGCCCCCCGTGGGGAGGGGCTGTAAAGCAATGTTGTCCGTAAGTCATAACTCAGTCGTCACCATTGGGCGGTGGTTCGGTGATCATGTCGGGAACGTCGGATTCAGTATCTACCGGTGTCGCCGCGGGTACTGCCGGGCTTGGTTCCTTAGGCCGCAGGGTTAAAACTTCGGCCTTCGATGTTTTCTCGGACGCGGCGGCCTGGGCCGCCAGGTTCTTGAATATCCTCGGAATAACCCAGCCGATTATGCCGAGACCGAAACCGGCCAAGAGACATTCAATCCACCCCAAGGCAAATTCGGAGAAGATCAGGGCGAAGTGGAACTGATAGAGGTAGTAGCTCCAGATGGCTCGCCATCCGAAGAGGAAGAAGCCGATCCAGAAGCCGTAGAAAATGCCCCTCAGGATCAAGAGCTTGGCGTTCTTGTATATCCTGAAGAAGTAATAAGTGAAGAAAACGGAGAAGAGGAACTGGCCGGCGAACATCAGCGGTAAGAACTTGCGCAGGTTTTCCGGAGTCCGCGCCATTCCGGAATTAAGCAGCATAGAGTTAAAGACGTAATTGTAGAAGATTAAATCCACGACGAAGACGAAAATGGTTACCCATAACAGACCCAGGATCCAGCGTATTGCTTTCATGAAAGCCTCCTCTTAGCTAAAAAGACTATGCTATCACGATACCGGTTTGTTAGTACATCTTTCCATCCACTCAGAAATTTGCGATCGAGAGCGGCGGCTGGTTGACTGCCGGCCCAACATTGCTTCAGTGCGGCGATTTCAATCTCGCCTGCCGCCGATTCCCGCTTGTATTGCCAGCGCAAGCTCTTCCGGGCGTTGAGACCCGATCAGCAATCCCTTGCCGCTTGACAGCTTCAGTTGTACGCCGCGGTTTCCGCTGACGTTGTACGCTTTTCCGGCCCGTCCATATTTTACGCCCCAGCCGCCGTACTCTCGAATCGGCCTGTACGTCCTGGCTTCGCAACCGACTACCTCCCTGAAGAGCACTGTTTGGCGAGCAAGTGGAACGAACTTGATGTACACCCCGTCTTTTCTGACTTCCGTAATAAGCTTTATTCTATAGAAGAGCCAGGGAAGGCCGATCGCCATCAGGAGCATGAGCGGCCCGACTATTGCCAGCGCGGTATCAGACATCGGTTTATCGCCCCAGGGCTGACCGAAGACGAGTTGCCGGATCATTCCGTATCCAAAAAATATGACGAGGAATGATGAGAGTGCGAACAGGACGAGCAGAAGCCACTTCTGTCGAAAGCGTTGAACCTCGCGAAAACTAACGTCATTGTCGAGCATTCTGTTTCCCACCTCCAAGAAAAGGATAGAGAGGCCCCGGGACCGTGTCAAATTGCGATGCCGCGGCGCTAGAGTTCATGCTCGGCGCCGGGACGTGGTATAATCGCGGCGCGGTCCGGTTGGCCGCGAGCTACGCGGTTCTTTAAAAGGAGTGCAACAGATGAAAAAGTGGATCGGACTCGGTATTCTGGCGTTGATAGTTATCTTTATCCTGGCCGCCATCGGCAGCGTCACCAGCACCTACAATTCCCTTGTGACTCTTGACCAACAGGTTCGGGCGCAGTGGGCACAGGTTGAAAACGTTTACCAGCGCCGCTACGACCTCATTCCCAACCTGGTGGCGACGGTGAAGGGCGCGGCCAATTTTGAAAAGAGCACCTATATAGCCGTAACGAAGGCGCGCTCGCAGGTGGGACGGATAACACCCGGGGCCATGAAGGGCATCATCAACGACCCCAAGACTTTTGCCAAGTTCGAGAGTGCCCAGAACCAGTTGGGTTCCGCGCTCTCGCGGCTGTTGGTTACCGTCGAGCACTACCCGAACCTGAAGGCCACCCAGAACTTCCTGGACCTCCAGGCGCAACTGGAAGGAACGGAAAACCGGATAGCCCAGGAGAGGCGGCTCTACAACTTGGCGGCCCAAGGCTACAATACGCGCCTGCAAACGTTTCCCACCAACATTATCGCGGGCTTTTTCGGGGGGAAGTTTACGCAGAAGCCCTATTTCAAGTCCGTCGCGGGTGCGGCGAAGCCGCCCAAAGTTAATTTCGGCCAATGAAACGGTTGTTCGCTCTTTTTCTCTTTGTGTGCTTGGCCTGGCTGGGCGTTCCCGCGCGTTCCTCCATTCCTCCGGCTCCCCGTCAATGGGTTACCGACGAGGCCGGGTTCCTCGCCCCTGGAACCAAGGTCGGCCTCAACGCCGAACTGAAGCAATTCCAGGAACTGACCGGATACCAGGTGGTCGTATGGATCGGCCAAACGATCGGAACGGCTTCCCTGGATGACTGGTCCACCGAGACGTTCAGGAAATGGCGCATAGGCGAGAAGGGAAAGGATAACGGCGTCGCCCTCTTTATCCTCTCCAAAGACCGCAAGGTTCGCATCGAGTCGGGTTACGGGGTAGAGGGCAAGCTCCCCGATCTCATCGTCTCACGGATCATCCGGGACATCCTGGTTCCGGGATTCAAATCGGGGCGCCGTGACCAGGCCGTGACGGACGCCGTCGCGGTCATCCTGAAAGCCCTGGATGCCAAGGCGGCGTCGAAGGTGTCCTCCGGCGCGTTTCCCGTTGCCGCGCAAAGACCGGTCGGCTCTCCTCGGGGCCGTAACGCTGGTGCCATGAGCGTCGGCAAGATCATATTTCTCGGAATCATAGGCCTGTTGTTTCTCTTTTTGCTGATCACGCACCCCGCCCTGGCTATGTTGCTTCTCTTCAGCTTCGTTTCAGGCGGCGGTGGCGGCGGTGGCGGCGCCGGCGGTGGATTCAGTGGTGGAGGCGGCCTCTCCGGCGGCGGCGGCGCCTCCGGTTCGTGGTAGGAGCAAAGCCATGTTGGGACTAAGCCGAGGCAGGTTAAAGCGTCTTGTTGACGGGGACGCAGTGAGGAAGGCCATCGAGGAAGCCGAGATGGACTGTTCCGGTGAAATCCGGGTGTCGGTCAGCCGCTTCTTCTGGGGAAGCGTTGAAAAGGCCGCTCGCAAAGCCTTCGTGAGGCTGGGCATGGATCGGACGGAGCAGCGGAACGGGGTACTGTTCTTCGTTGTTCCCTCTCGAAAAAGGTTCGTCGTTCTGGGCGACGAAGGCATCCACCGCAAGGTCGGGCAGGAGTTCTGGAGCGACGTGGCCGAAGCCGTTGCCGGCTACTTCAAGAAAGGCGCTTTCACCGAGGGGATCGTACACGGCGTACACGAGGCGGGCGAGCGCCTGAAGACGCATTTTCCCCACGCCCTTGACGACGTGAACGAACTTCCGGACGACGTGGATTACGAATAATAACGAATCCTCCGAGCCCGTTGCACGAACCCGGTCTTTACGAAAGGCTAATAATGGTATATAATAGCGGTCTGATATAGGAGCTAGGCCATGGTATACAACTTTTATCCAGTCAACAGAGAGCAAAGGATTGGAAGCGAAGAAACGCCATGAGGGAGAAGCCGGTCTCTAGGGGGCGCATTCCGAACGGGATGTCTGCAAGAGACCGAATGGAACGAAAATCATTAACAAAACGCGGGCGCGAGTTATACGAGTTTCGCGGCAGCACCGTAGAGCCTGTTTTTAGACAATCCAAGTCGGCCAGAGGTTGCGATCGATTCATGCGAAGAGGGAAAGGAGCCTGTGACAGCGAATGGAAGTTAATGGCGGCAACCGGCAATTTACTTAAATTATGGAAGAGTGGAAAGCGCAGAGCGAGAGAAATGATAGGGAATGCGGTGCTTGTTCCCTCCATATCAGCAGAAATACTCGCCTAAACCACCCAGGAGAACTTTAGCCCGTGATTAAAAGCTTCCGAGTCCATTTTTCCAACCAGCATTCCGAAGCATTTCTGAGCCGTGCAACAGGCTCTAAGGCTGCAATTCCATGGGTTTGAGGCGGCAGAGCGCGCAGAGAAGCCGCCTTTTAAGGGATTGGAAGATGAAACGTATCTTGTTGACTTTGGTCCTTTTGGTGGTGTGGTCCCAAATGCCGGGCGCCCTGGAAATTCGAACGCCGAAAGGTTCAGTCAAACTGGCGGAACATTCGTTCTCCGGCAGCCAGTGGGTGTGCGCGAAGGAGCTTGCGGCCAAGCTGCACGGTATCTATGAAAGAGATCCCGTTTCCGATTATCCTGTCTTGACGGTTAACGGCAAACGGGTGCTCTTTTCAACGACATCCGGGGTGGCCTCGGTTGATGGAAAGCTTGTCCGTTTCGCAAAGATCCCCTTTGAGCGCGATGGATGCCTCTGGCTGCCTGTAAAGGCGCTGACGCCGGTACTGGGCGCCGTTTTTAGGGGCGGCGTTGTTGTTATGGGCAGAGCCTCGCCGGCCGAAAGGGCGCGGGCAGCCTTGGGAGCGGCAACTTTCAAGAGAGGCTTCGGCGTCAAGGGGAAAGTTGCCGTCAGCTACGATGCGGTCAGGTTGACGCTCAGGGGGAAAGCGGCAAAGAAGGCGACCGTGAAGCGTGAGGGTGAGAAGGTGGTGATATCGCTCCTTAAGGGGCGCTTCACCATGGCCTCCCGTAAGCTGGGCGAGGGAATAGTCCGTTCGATCGACGTAGTGAACGGCGGCGGCAAAATCGTCGTTTCACTTGGCGCCGGTTTCGAGCGATTCGTCTCCATAAGGCTTAGAAATCCTGACCGGGTGGTAATCATCTTCAAGGGTACGGGACAAAAGTTGCCGGGGGAGCAAGCGTTGCAAGGAGAGCCGGGTGGAACGCAGCCCGTGAACTCCGCCGGCACTTCGATGGGATTGGCGCCGGTTAAGACTTCGGCCTTCGACGTTGTCGTGCTGGACCCGGGCCACGGAGGCGCAGACAGCGGCGCTATTTCTAAGGACGGTCTCCAGGAGAAGGTAATTACCCTCGCAATCGCCAAGAAACTCCAGGTTGAGCTTGAAAAGACCGGCCTGGCGGTAATCCTGACGCGCAACGGTGATACGACCGTTCCACTCAGGCAACGCACCGCTATTGCAAACTACAACCGCGCCGACCTCTTTCTCTCGATACACGTCAACGCCTCTCCCAATCCTTCGGCGAGGGGAGCCGAAACCTATTGTATGAGCCGTAAGGCCACGGACCTCTGGTCGCAGCAGCTTGCCGACAAGGAGAACGCTCCCCGTGGGGTAATAAAGGAAGAAGGAAACGGCCTCCATCTTGTGCTGTGGAACCTTGCGCAAACGGCTTACATCGTGGAGAGTTCCGTCTTCGCCGAAGAGGTTCAAAACGAGTTCAACACCCTCCTTGGAACTAAGGACCGCGGTGTCAAGCAGGCGCCTTTCGTCGTCCTGGAGGGTGCGCAAATGCCTGCCGTTCTGGTGGAGGTCGGCTTTCTCAGCAATCCCGGTGAGGAGAAGAAACTCAGGGAACCCGCGTTTCAGCAAAAGGTGGCCGACGCTCTTGATAGGGCCATTCTTACCTTCAAGACTCGTTATGAGCACCCAGATGCCGCGTCTCGCTAACATTGCTTCCATCCTACCCGTGGCTTGCCTCCTTGTCGCCGGCTGCTCAGGTGGCGGCGGTAGGAAAGCGACGTCTCCGACGGTGGCTTCTTCAGGCCCCCTGGAAGTTGGCGGCGTAGAGCGGGTGCTCCTCTATCCCTCCGGAGAGAACTCGCTCCTGACGGCCTTCAGCGTCAGGCTCCCGGAGGCGGATACCGTTGAAGGCGCGATGGGGGAAGTCGTAGAAAGGTATCTCTCGGGCCCGGCTGGACGAGACCAGTTCCTGCCCTTCCCCCCGGATTGCGGGCTGAGGGCCATCTTTCTGCTGGACGCTTCGGAGGCCGTTGTGGATCTGAAGGGACCAGTGAATGAAGGCGGCGGTAGCGCTACGGAAATGGCCAGGGTTTACGGCCTTGTTGACACGCTGGCCTGGAACTTCAAAGAGGTGAAGTCGGTAAAGCTGCTCATCAACGGTATGGATGCGCAAACCCTGCTTGGCCACCTGGACATAAGTCGGCCGCTGCCGCCCGAACCGATAATGCTCGCGCCGAGCCTTCGCGAACAGGTTGAGGGGAAGGCTGGTGAGAATAATTAAACGTCCCATCGGGATTTTCGACTCGGGCGTCGGCGGCCTAACCGTGGTTTCCGAGGTGCGCCGCCACTTTCCCAACCTGGACATAATCTATTTCGGAGACACGGCGAGGGTGCCCTATGGCAACAAGTCTCCGCAGACCGTTATTCGATATTCCCTGGAAGTAGGCCGCTTTTTAGCTGGTCTTGGCGTTGTCGGCCTCGTGGTTGCCTGCAATACGAGCAGCTCGTTGGCCTTGGAAAGCCTCAACAACGAGCTTGCTATCCCCGTACTTGGAATGATTCAGCCGGGGGCGAAGGCCGGCTCCGGGGCGACCCGCAACCGAAAGATCGGGCTGATCGGAACCCGTGCCACGGTGGCGAGCGGTGCCTACCCGGTGGCGCTGAAGGACCTGAATCCTTCTCTATCGGTTTTTTCCGCGGCGTGCCCCCTCTTTGTTCCGCTCGTGGAAGAAGGATGGGCCGACGACTCCATAGCGAGGGAAGTTGCTCTTCGCTACCTCGGCCCCCTCGTAGAGAAGGGGATAGATACTCTCATTCTTGGTTGCACCCACTACCCCGTTTTAATGCCCGTCATGAAAGAGGTGCTGGGCAGTGGGGTACGGCTCATCTCCTCGGCCTCCAGTGCGGCGGAGGCCCTGGGTGAAAGCTTGATCGGAGCGAAAATTCAAGAGAAGGGCGCCTCGGCAAAGGGGCGTTTAACCTGTTACGTGACGGACGCCGGGACCCACTTCCGCGAGGTGGGTGAAAGGATACTGGGCGAGCCCATTGAAGAGATGGTCGCCGTAGCCGAAGAAAGGTTGGTTCTACCATGAGAAGCGATGGACGAAAGATGGACGAATTGAGACCTGTAACGCTGAGGGTGGGTTACCTGGACTTTGCCGACGGCTCGTGCCTGGTGGAGTTTGGGAAAACGCGCGTGCTCTGCGCCGCTACCGTTGAAGACCGCGTTCCCCGCTTCCTGCGCGGATGCGGGCAGGGCTGGATAACCGCCGAGTACGGCATGCTTCCGGCCTCTACGCAGGAGCGTACGCATAGAGAAGCTTCCAGGGGAAGGCAGTCGGGACGCACGATGGAGATACAGCGCCTTATCGGGCGTTCCTTCCGGGCGGTTGCGGACCTGTCGCTCTTTCCGGGCCAGACCGTGTGGATAGACTGCGACGTTCTCCAGGCCGACGGGGGTACGCGCACCGCCTCGGTCACCGGTGGGTTCGTTGCTCTCCTCCTTGCCCTGAACCGCATGGTCGAAGCCAAACTTATGAAGTCTTTTCCAATCAAGCACCTCGTCAGCGCCATCAGCGTGGGTATAGTCTGCGGAGAGGACCTGCTCGATCTCTGCTACCAGGAAGACAGCACAGCCGATGTGGACATGAACATCGTCATGACCGACGACGGCCGTTTTATCGAAGTGCAGGGTACCGGAGAGCGCGAACCCTTTTCCAGGTCCGGCCTCGACGCACTCCTCGCCCTGGGCGCCAAGGGCGTCGGCGAACTCTTTACGTTCCAACGTAATGCCCTTCCCTTTGACCTTGACAGGTACGGGTTGTGAATAGGGGGCAAGGAGTTCAGAATCCATGGTTGCGCAACGCTTCGTTCCGGTAAAGAATCTGCTGAGCCGGTTATTCGACTTATAAGTCAAATATGTAATGACAGCCAACGCTGAAGATGGCGAAAGTTTCATTGTACACTGCTAAGGGCTTGCGCACGAAGTGCGCCTTCCGGGCGAAGCCCGGTAAGTCAGGTTATTAGTACCCGGCCTGCCGACCGACCGAAGGGAGGGAGAAAGGCACGTTCCGCGCGGATTGGGCCGCCCGGCGCGAAAGCCGGTCCCTTGACCTGGTGGGTGGAAGCCCGTAGAATTGCCCCTTTGTGGCGGAGGTGGTATGCGTATTCTTTTGGTCGGCGGCGGTGGCAGAGAACACGCGATTGCCTGGAAGCTGAAGCAGTCGTCGAGGGTGAGTCGCCTGCTCTGGACGCCGGGCAATGGCGCCGCCGAAGCATTGGGCGAGCGCGCGGACGTGGCGGCGGGAGACGTGCCCGGTCTCGTGAAACTTGCGGGAGAAATGGGGGCTGACCTCGTTGTTGTGGGCCCGGAGGTTCCCCTCGCGAAGGGTCTGACCGATGAATTGGAGGAGAAGGGCATAGCCTGCTTCGGTCCCTCACGGGAAGCGGCGCGCATAGAATCCTCCAAGGTTTTCTCCAAGAACTTCTGCGTAAAGAACAACATCCCCACACCATCCTTCGAGGTTTGTTCTTCGTGGGAAACAGCGCGGGAATACATTGAAAACTACGGTGGTTCCTTTCCACTGGTGGTGAAGGCCGACGGCCTCGCGGCTGGAAAGGGCGTTCTTATCTGCGCGAACCGGAACGAAGCTTTGAATGCCGCCGAAAGTATCCTGCGGCGGAGAACCTTCGGCGACGCCGGATCGAAGCTCTTAATAGAAGCATTCCTTGAGGGTGAAGAGGCCTCCCTGATGGTCTTTACCGACGGGAAGACGATAGTGCCCATGCCCATTGCGCGGGACCACAAACGGGTGGGTGACGGTGATAGGGGACTCAACACCGGTGGCATGGGCGCGTACTGTCCGTCGGCCCGTATCTCCCGGGACCGGGTTGATGAAGCCATGGAGAAGATTGTTCGCCCGGCCATAGAAGCCATGGCTCGCGCGGGCCACCCATACCGTGGAGTTCTCTATGCCGGTCTTATGCTGACTGAATACGGTCCACAGCTCCTTGAGTTCAACTGCCGCTTCGGCGACCCGGAGACCCAGGTCGTACTGCCGCTGCTCAGCGCCGATCTGGCGGAGATTGCCTACGCCTGCGCCAGGGGTGGGCTGACGGAATGCAAGGTAGCCTGGAAAAACGCCTCGGCCGTTACGGTGGTACTCTGCTCCGGGGGGTATCCACTCTCCTATAAGAAGGGCATGGTTATCGCCGGCGTTAAAGAGGCAGGCGCGAATGAAGACACGGTCATCTTCCACGCCGGAACCAAGCTGGAGAACGGAAAGCTGCTTACTTCCGGCGGGCGCGTACTGGGTGTCACGGCGCTAGGTGAAACGACGGCCGTAGCCAGGGTCAGGGCTTACGCGGCTGCGGCTAAGATTTCCTTCGATGGGATGTTTTACAGGAGAGATATCGCGGACGGCGTCCAGTAAGTGTCCATCCGGAAACCGGTATGAGAACAGGCGAAGTTTCCGGATGTAAATTAGTGAGGTGAAGAGCAATTGGGAGTGCGGCGGCGAGAGCCGCCTTTCGCCCCGGATGGGGCCCATAATCCACCGCCTAACCGAGGACCGAGGGCGGCGGGGAAGGCTTAGATGCAAGGCGCCGAGACGATTTGAGCGCAGGCGTAGTAGCGCTACGTTGAGCATCAAATCGGCGAAAGCAACACCGCAGATGAGCCTTATCCCGCAGTACGAATCCCGGTGCAGGTGGTGAATTATGGGGGCTTAATTGCATCCCCAAACAGCGATAATCCGTGGTATACTCCGTCTCCTCGCGAGTCGGGGTGAAGCGGGTAGAGAAACAGTAGGAATGGAATAAAGAGAGGCATTAGAGGCAAAATATATATCTAAAACTTAAAAGACCGGGGTGAATCCATGAAGAAACTCATCGGTGTCAGGAGAGAGGACAAAAACGAGTGGGAGCGGCGAACGCCGGTTACTCCGGAGGAGGTTGGGGCTCTCAAGGCGGAATACGATCTCTCCTTCGTTGTCCAGCCTTCTTCCATCAGGGTCTTCTCTGACGACGCCTACCGCGAAGCGGGAGCGACCATCAGCGACGACCTGTCGGCCTGTCCCGTGATTCTCGGCGTCAAGGAGATGCCGGCTGATTTGTTTCAGGCGGGAAAGACCTATCTCTTCTTCTCCCACAGCATAAAGGGCCAGCCCCACAGCATGGAGATGCTCGCCCGTTTGAAGGAAGCGCGGAGCAACCTCATCGACTACGAGAAGATAGAGGACGAAAAGGGTCGGAGACTCGTCTTCTTCGGTCGCTTCGCCGGTTTGGCCGGCATGGTCAACGGATTGTGGACCCTTGGCCGGCGTCTCGAAGCGGAGGGGTTGCACACGGCCTTTGGCGATCTTAAACAAGCCAGGGAGTACGCCAACCTCGCGGAAGCCGGGGACGCGGTGGCCGAGGTCGGCAAAGCCTTCGCCCATGACGGTCTCCCCGCCGAACTGAAGCCGCTTGTCGTCGGCTTCATCGGGTACGGCCACGTTTCGCAGGGGGCGCAGGAACTTTTCGACGAGATTCCCCACCGGATGGTGGAGCCCGGGGATCTTGAAACCCTCTTTGAGCAGAGTGGAGAGAACTCCCCTTCGATATGGAAGGTCGTCTTCAGGGAGGAGCACTTGGTAGAACCGGTGAAGAAACGCAAGCCCTTCGTGCTTCAGGAGTACTACGACCACCCCGAGCGCTACCGCGGCGTTTTTTCCCGTTACCTTCCCTATTTCTCTCTGCTGGTAAACTGTATTTTCTGGACGCCCGACTATCCTAAGCTCATCACGAAGGACGACGTTAAGGCCCTCTACGGGGGCGATAATTCTCCCCGTTTGAAGGTGATCGCCGACATCACCTGCGACCCGGGTGGCTCGATAGAGTGCACCACGCACTGCACCGATCCCGGCAACCCCGTCTTCGTCTACGACGCTATCAAGGGCCGCTCCGTTGACGGTTTCACCGGGAATGGTCCTGCCGTGCTGGCCGTTGATAATCTTCCGGCGGAATTTCCGAAGGAATCCTCCGAGTACTTCGCGGGAGCTTTAAGGGAACTTCTTCCCGCGCTGGTCTCATGTGATTTTTCTAAACCGCTGGAAGAACTGGAACTGCCTGAATCCCTAAAGCGCGCCCTCATCCTCAAGGAGGGGCGTTTCACCCCACCCTTCCGCTATATGCGGAAGTTCCTGGATCGTTGAACATTCCGAGGTTTACATGAAAAAGGTGCTTCTACTGGGCGCCGGGATGGTAACCCGGCCAATATGCAACTACCTGCTTGACCGTGGGGATATCCAACTTACCGTTGCGGACATGATCGTTGCCAAAGCCGAGAGACTGGTTGGAGGCAACCCTAGGGGAAGGGCTCTTGCCCTTGATGTCAAGAATAATGTCGAACTGGAGAAGCTGGTTGCCGAAAACGACCTTTCGATATCCCTTTTACCCCACACCTACCACGTGAAAGTCGCAAAATTCTGCATCAAGCACAGGAAGAACATGGTGACGTGCTCTTATACCTCTCCCGGGATGCGCGCTCTTGACGCCGAAGCTAAAGCAGCGGGAATCCTGGTTCTGAACGAAGCCGGCGTTGACCCGGGTATCGACCACATGTCCGCGATGAGAATCATCAATGAGGTGAAGAGAAAGAGCGGCAAGGTTGTCAGCTTCCGCTCCTACTGCGGTGGACTTCCCGCGCCGGAGGCCAACACGAATCCCTGGGGCTACAAGTTCTCCTGGGCGCCCCGCGGCGTCGTTCTCGCCACCCGGAACAACGGCAGGTTCCTCTGGGAAGGCAAGGTGGTGGAAGTTCCCACCGAGCGCCTTTTCCACGAACACCATACGCTGGAGGTGGAGGGAATAGGAACGCTGGAAGCTTACCCCAACCGGGATTCGATGAGCTACATCGAACTCTATGGATTGAAGGATACAAAGACGATGTACCGCGGAACGCTGCGGTACCCCGGATGGTGCTCCCTCTGGCAACAGATCAAGGCCCTTAATATGCTCGACCTGGAAGAGTGGGAAACCAAGGGGCTGACCTACAACGCCTTCATGGCCAAGCTCGCCGGTTGTGAGCCCTCCGACGACGTTCTTGTAAAAACCGCCGCCAGGCTGAAGCTGCCCGTCGGGGCGCCCGAGGTGGAGAAACTCAACTGGTTGGGTCTCTTTGAAGAACGTCCCATCAAAGGCGAGAAGACAACGAACCTCGACGCGCTGACCGGCCTACTCCTGGAAAAGCTGTCCTACGAGCCGGGGGAGAGAGACATGCTGATTCTCCAGCACGAATTTGTGGTCGAGTACGGCGATCGCAAGGAGCGCATCACGAGTTCGATGATAGACTATGGTATCCCGAACGGCGACACCTCCATGGCAAGAACCGTCTCGCTGCCCGCGGCAATAGCCGCCGGCCTCATACTTGATGGAGAGATAACCGAAAAGGGCGTTCACCTTCCCATCAAGGCCGAGTTCTATAACCCGATCCTCGACAAACTCGAAACGATGGATATTCGCTTCGAGGAACGGACCAACCCCGCGTAGTTTGCTTTATGAGTGGCCCCAAAGGAGGTCGTATTGAGTCAATTTCCAGTACTGCCCGAGATCAAGACGACCCTTCCCGGACCTAGAGCCAGGGAGTTCATGGAGAGGGACGCCCGGGTTGTTACTCCGTCGTACACCCGGCCCTACCCCTTTGTTGCCGAGGAGGGTCGAGGAGCGGTCGTAAAGGACGCCGACGGCAACTACTTCCTCGACTTCGCCGCCGGAATAGCCGTCGTGGCCACGGGGCACTGCCACCCCAAGGTCGTTGAAGCCATACGAACCCAAGCCGACCGGTTAATTCACATGAGCGGCGCCGACTTCTACAACGAGACCATGGTTGAGGCCGCTGAAAAACTCGTAGCGCACCTTCAAGGCGGGGAAGATAAACGCGTCTTCTTCGGGAATTCCGGCGCCGAGGCCATTGAGTGCGCCATAAAGCTGGCCAAGTACCACACCGGAAAAAAGCGTTTCATAGCCTTCTTCGGCGCCTTTCACGGTCGAACGACCGGCGCCGTCTCCCTGACGGCCAGCAAAGCGGCTCAGAAGAACCGCTTCTTCCCCCTGATGGACGGCGTTACACACGTTCCCTACGCCAACTGCTACCGCTGCGCCTTCGGGCGCAGCTACGGCGCGTGTTCCTTCGAATGCCTTTCCCACATTGAAGAGACGGTCCTCAAGACCATCGCCCCACCCGAGGAGGTGGCGGCCATCTTCGTCGAATGCCTCCAGGGAGAGGGCGGTTACGTCGTTCCTCCACCCGAGTTCATACTTGGGCTCAGGAAAATCTGTGATAAATACGGCATACTCCTGGTTGACGACGAAATCCAGGCCGGAGTGGGCAGAACCGGTAAGTTCCTCGCGATTGACCACTACGGAGTCAAGCCGGACATCGTCTGCCTGGCCAAGGGCATAGCCTCCGGGCTTCCCCTTTCGGCCTGCATAGCGTCGGCGGATATAATGGACTGGGCGCCGGGAAGCCACGCTTCCACCTTCGGCGGGAATCCCGTCGCCTGCGCCGCTTCGATCGCGACGTTGAAACTGCTCGATGACGGTCTTGTGAAGAACGCCGAAGAGCAGGGTGCATTTCTCCTTGCGAAGCTCAAGGCCATGATGGAGAACTACGAGGTAATCGGCGAGGTCCGGGGCAGGGGACTGATGATAGGCGTCGAGTTCGTGAAGGATCGCGCTTCAAGGGAACCCTACCCCGATTTCAGGAACCGCCTCGTCGGAGACTGCTTTAAGCGAGGCCTTCTCACCCTCGGTTGCGGCGCCAACACCCTGCGAATCTGCCCCCCCCTCGTTATCACGCGTGAGCAAGCTTGCGCCTTCCTGTCCATCTTCGAAGCGTCGCTAAACAAGTGCCAGGCTTCTTAGTAATCCGACACCAGTATACTTGACATTTTGTTTAGGATATAGTATGGTATAGTTA
>CAZIBS010000056.1:0-15220 GCA_964537405.1 uncultured Thermoanaerobaculia bacterium
TAAAGGGCAAATGTAGTTAACATGGGTTTACCCACATGAAACAGCGAGGAGCCCGTTTTTTAGATGGAAGCTCCGATTCAAGATGAGTCTGAGTATCACACCTCCGGCGGATCAGGGCGCCGGAGGAGGATTGACCGATTGCCTGTCGGCGGCGGCGGCGGCGGAGAAAGCCCGGGAGTATCCCTCCAGGAGGGAAGCCACCACCTTCTTGACGGTGGATATCTTCTCCGCCCGGTAGGCGTTGGCGCCAGCGAAAGCAAACCCCAGCTTCATCCTGGCCTTCACGGCGTTCATTAGGGCGAGGGCGATGCAGTATGGGCTCTTCTGGTAATCGCAGGTGAGCAGGCAGTGGTAGGGGCACTTGAAGGGGATCCGCTTTCCGCAGGCCATCTCGTTAAGAAAGCCGTTTCGGATGGCACGACCTGGAAGGCCCAGCGGGCTCTTGATTATGACCATATCCTCGGGGCCGGCGTTAATGTAGGTCTGCTTGAAACCGTCCGCCGCGTCGCACTCCGTAGTGGTTACGAAACGGGTGGCCATCTGGACGCCGGAGGCTCCAGCCGCCATGGCATCGTACAGGTCTTCTCCCGTGTAGATACCTCCGGCGGCGATGACCGGAACGCGGCGGCCGTCTTCCTTGCCCGCCGCCTCAGCTTCCCTCAATACGGGTTCCAAGAGCGCTTCGAGTGCGAAAGCGGGGTCGTCCAGTTCCTTTTCCTTGAACCCGAGGTGACCGCCGGCCTTCGGACCTTCCACTACGATGGCGTCGGGGCGGTAGCGGTACTTATCCATCCACTTTCGAATGATGATCCTCGCCGCCCTTGCCGATGAAACAATGGGAATGAGCTTGGTTATCTTCGAACCCTCGAGGAAGGAGGGGAGGTTCAGCGGCAGGGCCGCTCCGGAGAAGATAAAATTCACCTTTTCCTCGATGGCGGTCCTTGCCATGTCGGCGTAGTTCGAGAGGGGCACGAGGATATTCACTCCCAAGAGCCCTTTTGTCGCCTCCCGGGCCTTCCGGATCTCGGCCCTAAGGGCACGGCGGTTGGCCTCAAGGAAGTTGGACATATAGTCCCGTTCCCCCATGCCAATGCAGGCGGTGGCGATAACTCCGATGCCTCCTTCGTTTGCAACGGCCGAGGCGAGACCGGAGAGGGAGACGCGTACGCCCATCCCCCCCTGGATGACGGGGAGTCCGGCGGTGTAGGAACCGATGTGCAGAGCGGCGGGTAACATGAGTAGTTCACTCCATAGGGGCCTGGAATGGGCAGTTCGGCCCCCGACAGCCCTTGAGGGTCGGGTTGGATCGGAACGCCGATGGAATGCGGCGGGAAACCGCCCGCCATGGGAACCCGATTCGAAAGCCCCTTCCCGCCGCCGCGAGGCCCCGGGTTTCCCTGACCGGCGTTTTAGTGGAACACAAATCTGGTTGAATAGCAAGCGGCGGCGGCAATGGTCGCGCTCGCCACGAGAGCCGTCAGTCCAAGAGCCATCACGATTCCTTTCAGTGCCTTTACCATTTTCCTCTCCTTTTTCTTTGGCCCGGCCCCGTGCCGGTGGAGGAAGCGGCCACAACCTGAGTCATTCAACTGATTATAAAGAGGTTAAAAGCGACGGGAACAAATTGGCCCCGCAAGTTTACGCCTTCTGAGCCGACGGCCAATTCCTCTTCGTCGCCCTCGGTACTCGGTCAAGTGGCTGATTTGGGTGGATCCCTAACACCCTGATTCCGCGATTGAAATGCCCGCGCCTTCCCCTTGGAAAAGAAGCATTTCCTGGAACGGGGAGGGCCGTTCCCTCCCCGCCCGTACAGGCAGGTGGGCAAAACCCGTTGGGGCCCCACCTCACCCTTGGTGCCTTCCTGGCCTTCGGCCCGAAGGCCCCCGATCCCTTGATAAGTGAAACGTCATTCTTCCAGACACCTGGTTTGTTGGGCCTTGTGCGGCTATCCGCATCAACCATCGCGGGATTGGGACAACATTGCCCCCTCTGCCACATTCGGGGTAGAATAAGATCATGCGGATTCTCATTGTGGGAGGAGGGCCAGCTGGGTGTTTTGCCGCGTTGCAGCTGCTGAAAGACAAACCTAAATGGCAGGTCATCCTCATTGACCGGCGCGGCCCACGAACCGGTTCCCCCCGAGGGTGTGCTTACTGCGCCGGGGTGCTCTCTCCGGAGGTAACCGACGGGTTGGAGCGCTTCGGCCTTTTCCTGCCGGAGGAGCTTATTATCAGCCGGCTCTCCTCCATTCGATGGTTCATGCCCGGTGTTTCGCCCGTGGTGTATCGCCCCGGGGGAGAACCTTTATTGACGGTTTCCCGGGGGGGGCTCAAAGGGGTTCTTTCCTTCGATCACTGGCTCCTGAACAATGTGGCCCAGACGGGCGCCGAGGTGATCGACGCAACGGTAAGCAGGATCGACCGGAAGAAAAACGGCTGGGACGTGGAACTTGAAGGGGGTAGAGAACTCACGGCGGATCGAGTGATTCTCGCCTCCGGACTTAACGGACCCAGAGTGACGGGACATTGGGATCGGACAGTACACTACATCCCGCCTCGGACGGGACGGGCGATTCAAGCGGAGGTCCGGTTTTCTCCCTCCGTACGAAATGACGAGGTGCTTGTTTTTATGGCTTTCCACCCCGGCCTCGACTTTGTCGCGCTGACCCCGAAGGACGCTGGGCGAGGAACCCTTACGGGTATTGGTAAAAACACTTCCAAGGTGTCCGTAAAGGATTTGATAGACACCCCGCCGCTTAGAAACTATCTGGGAACAAACACCGGTATTGAATGTGTTTGCCGTCCCCGATACGTTCAGACTGGCGGACGGGTAGGCGGCGTTCACGGGTTGTTCGTGGCGGGTGACCTTTTGGCCACCCGTTTCTACAAGAACGGCATCGGCTCCGCATATTTTACGGGGTCCGCGGCGGCGGTGGCTTTAATGGGCAACCACGGTCAGCGTTATCTGGACGCCGTGTATCGCCGCTTCCGTTGGGATAACCGCATCGCGCGGAAGCTCTTTTTAGCCTGCAAAATTGTCGGAAAGTATCCATGGTTGAACAGGGCACTTCGGCGTTCCTACCTTCGAAACCGTTTCGGTCCCATGACGTGGGCAATTTTTCTCGGCGTAGAGCCCTACTCGCGGATCGCATGGAGAGCCTTCTTCCGGGGATGGCCATGAGTGTATCGTACAACGTTCGACGCGGCATATTCGATCCTGACCTGAGCCACCCGCTGGGACCGGGTTCCGCCGTGGCTGTCATCGGAGCGGGCCCCGCCGGGTGCAGCGCGGCCCTGGCCCTCAGACGCCTCGCCCCGGAAGTAAGTGTCCTTCTCTTTGAATACAAGCGGTACAGCGAACACTTCAACCAGTGTTTGGGGGTGCTCAGCCCACCCTTCAAGGAGGTTTTGGCCGAGGCCACGGGACTTGTCATGCCGCGAGAACTTGTCAGGGACCGGGTAACTACCTACGTGTTGCACGGGAGCAACGAATCCATCGCGCTTCGCGACGAGAAAAGCGCCGAAGTTTCCGATGTGGTCCGCCGAATCGAATTCGACAATTGGCTTTTCGACGAGGTTAGAAAGACGGGCGTTGAAACCCATGCGGAGCGGGTAACCTATCTCGAATTTCACCGCCGCGACGTGGTGATATATACCGACGGAGGTACTTACGCGGTGGATGCGATCATCGGTGCATTCGGCTTGGACTCGACCATTCGCAGCGCCATGCGACGCAACACATCCTACCGTCCCCCCGACCACGTGGACACTATCGTTACGGTCTTTCCGGAGGCGAAGAATTCGGGGCTGGGTGACAGCAACGAGATCCACACCTTCCTTCCCGGAATAAAATCCGTGGAATTCTGTGCCGTAGTCCCCAAGGGCAGCCACGTGAGCTTAGTTGTGGCCGGCAAGAGAGTCGGCGTGCGGACCCTGATGGATGTGGTAAACCGTCTCAAGGCCAATTCCATCCTTCCCGCGGACTTCACCGTTGAAACGGCCTTTCACGGAGGGTTCCCCATCCGTCCCGCTCGTCCGGTCTGTGGTGACCGTTGGGTGGTCGTGGGGGATGCCTCGGGCTTGCTCCGGCCCTTCAAGGGGAAGGGAATCAATATGGCCATACGCAGCGGTGGGATCGCGGCCCAATGCCTGGTAACTAACGGGGTGGGGAAACAAGCCTTCCGTCCCCTGATCGAGGCTTTCTCGGAGATCATACGTGACCGGCCATGGGGCCTTCTCGCCCGTTGGGCGGTTCGAAGCGTTGGCCGCACCATCGGATGGGATCCCTTCATCGTGGCCGCCCGCGGCGACGCCAAGCTTAGGGGCGCGCTCTTCGATGCCGTTTCCGGGAGATCCACCTTCCGATCGATTCTCTTAAGGATGCTCGCTTCCCCGGGCCTTTGGACAAATACTCTCAGCGCGGTTTTCTTTCGACGCCGGAGCAGACGGAATTAAGGTGGAGTTAGGTCAAATCAACTGGTGGTTATATTCTAATACCGAAAAACACCCTTACTTTAGAGGCTTGCAGATCCGTCGGCATCAGTGCCACGGTTCAAGACCCGCCGCCTGCTACATTCCTAAAACGTAGGCAAAGAGGAGGGGTGCGACGATGGTTGCGTCGGACTCTATGATGAAGCCGGGGGTGTCTCTACCCAGCTTACCCCAGGTGATTTTTTCGTTAGGAACCGCCCCGGAGTAGGAGCCGTAGCTGGTAGCCGCTTCGGAGATCTGGCAGAAGTAAGACCACAGCGGAACGTTTTCGTGTTTGAGGTCTTGGCGGAGCATGGGAACGACGCAAATTGAAAAGTCGCCGGAGATGCCGCCACCTATTTGAAAAAAGCCTATGCCGGCGGAGGCGGTCGCTGTTTCCACGTACCATTCGGCAAGAGCCTTCATGTACTCAATGCCCGTTTTCACGGTGTGTATATTCTTGATGTCCCCCTTGATTACGCGGGCCGCGAACATGTTGCCGAGGGTCGAGTCTTCCCACCCGGGCACGAAGAGGGGCAGGTTTTTTTTGGCCGCGGTGAGCAGCCACGAATCCTTGGGGTCGATCTGGTACTGCTCTTCGAGGCAGCCCGAAAGAAGCAGTTTGTAGAGGAACTCGTGGGGAAAACAGCGTTCTCCCCCCTTATCGGCTCTTCGCCACCCTTCGCAGACGGCGCCCTCCACCCGGCGCATGGCCTCCTCTTCGGGAATGCAGGTATCGGTAACGCGGTTCAGGTGGTTCTTCAAAAGCTCTTCCTCGTCCCGGGTCGAGAGATGGCGGTAGTTGGGAACGCGTTTGTAGTGGTCGTGGGCGACGAGGTTGAAGACGTCCTCTTCCAGGTTGGCGCCGGTGCAGCAGATGCCGTGGACCTTATCCCGCCGGATCATCTCGGCGAGTGAAATACCCAGTTCGGCGGTACTCATTGCGCCTCCCATGGTCAGAAACATGCGGCCGCCGTGTTCGAGGTGGGCGACATAGGCCTTGGCCGCGTCAACAAGGGTTGCTGAGTTGAAGTGGCGGAAGTTGTATTCGATGAATTCAGAAATGGGTCCCCTGGTCATGGCCTGCCTCCCCTGTTTACTCACTCCGTTCACGAACGGGAGAAGTGCTTCCCGTTGAAAGCGCCATTATACCCGTTTCCGAACCGGAACCCCCCGTGTTTCTCCGTCCGGCTTTCCGGAGAAACGCTTCAGCCACGCCGCCCATGGCCCAAACAACGATGACGCGGTTTGAAGCGACACCATCCTACACCCCTTTTACACCCCATCCCGGACCGGCTTCCAGGGGAATATGGTATGCTGATAAGGTGGTGAAGGATAGAAGATGAAACGGCAAACGCGTACTCAAAGTGTTTCCTCCGTGGTCTTTCTTCTGGTGCTGGTTCTTTCCGCACTCTACTTTAGGGGTGGCTGGAATACTCCGGTGAACTGGATCGCCTTTCCGGTTATGCTCCTTTTCTTCTTCTTGACCTACCTCCTGGACGTGAAAATAGGACACTCCGGCCACTACAACATGGACCACGTCCTGGCCTTTCCGGCCGCGGTATTCTTTGGAAACCCCGTGGCCATCGGATTGATGGCCGTAATTGGCTTCTTTTTCAGCCGCTGGTACCGGAATGGAAAGAAGGCCTTCAACCTGAGAACCCTTTTTTCCGGGTCGCTGGCGGGCGCATCCCTGACCGTGGGGTGCGGCGTCTACCTCCTTGCTTCCTCGAATGGTCATAACCATCCCGTGCAGGATTTCGGATTCCTGCTCATGGCCATGTTTATCGGCATGGTTGCCAATTGGATTGGCTTCTTCTTCGGAGTGCCCCTAAAGCTTCCTTCCCGCGCCGAATTCAAGCAGTTTTCGAAGCCCTTCGTCGATAACTTTCGGTGGATTATTCTTTCGTCTCCCTTCGTAGCCATCGTCGTAGACGTTACGATGGACCGCCGTTATTTCTTCATGTTCCTGGGATTCTGCACTCTCCTGGTAACGATGTGGGCCCTTCACCTCAGCTCCGGCCTTGAAGAAAGAACGGCTGCCCTTGCGCAGGCTACGGGACGCCAGGAACTGCTTCAACAGCTTGCCGCCAGCGGCTTGGATCACTTTGACGACCGGAACTTTCTGGAGCACCTCTTTGCCGGGTTGAAGGAGTACGTACCCTGGACCCGCGGCGTGCTGATGGCCGTTCCACCCAAGGGAAACATGGAACCCATCCTGGTTGGTCTTGAAGCAGCGGTGAAGGATGAAGGCAAACTCCGCGAGACGCTTGAAGGGCTCCTCGAAGAGGCCGGTCCCGGTAGTGCCGTAGTCCGGAATATCCCGGATTTGCAACCCCTGCTCCTGAATGATGCTGGAAGCCAACTCGTGGCGGCCATCTCCACGCGGGAACTCGCCTTCGGCGTTGTAGCGATGGAGAGAGCAATGGGCAGTGAGCCCTTTTCCAGTAGCGAGGCCCAGTTTGTCAACCTCGTATTTGGAGAACTCGCTCGGCCCGTGCAGGACGATATACTGAAGAGGCAGCTCATAACCACCAACCGCAAGCTCCGGCTCCAGACCAATTACCTTTCCCAGATACTTCACATCAGTAACCTCCTCAAGGTACACCTGAACATACAGTCCATACTCGACAAGGTAGCAAAGGGCATACGGGAAGCGCTTGGTTTTAATTCCGTCCTCATAAGCCTCTACAACGAGGACGAGGAACACTTCGAGCGGATGGCTCAGGCCGGTATCGACGAAATCTGGGATAAGGTTAAGGCGCAGAAACCGCCGGCCTCGGAAATTTTCTCCCTGCTCCAGGACAAATACAAGGTAGGGGAGTGCTACTTTGTAAGCCACACGGAAGCCACGATATCGCCCTACGACGTCATTCCCGCCAAATCGACGGTAAGCAGTGAACCCGGCGACTGGGATCCTCTGGACGGACTCTTCGTTCCTCTTGTGGATAAGAATAACCGGCTTCTGGGCATCATCTCCGTGGACGAACCCAGCGACGGAAAGATACCGACGATGGAAACCCTCAACGCCCTGGAGGTCCTGGCGAACCAGACGGTCAACGCCCTCGAAAATGCGCAGATCCACGCCAAAACCCGCCGCAAGGCGGTTATGGATGCGCTGACCGGGCTTTACAACCACGGGTATTTTCAAGAAACCCTTGCCAACATGGGCCGCGAGCACACGGAATCGGGCCAACCCTACACCATCCTGATGATGGACCTGGATAATTTCAAGCAGGTAAACGACACCTACGGTCACCTCGTTGGTGACGAGGTGCTCAAGGCGGTGGCGCCCGCCATCAATTCCTGCATACGCCGCGGCGATATTTCGGCACGCTACGGCGGGGAAGAGTTCGCGGTGCTCTTGCCCCATTGCGACCACCGGAAGGCCGACGTGATCGCGGAACGCATCCGCAATGCCGTGGCCGCAATTACCCTGCGCTTCGACAAGATTGAGGAAACGGTCCAAGTAACCCTTTCCATAGGCATGGCCTCCTATCCCGACCACGGGGAGGGACACCGAACCATTCTGGAGAAGGCGGACCATGCCCTCTACGACGCGAAGCGACACGGAAAGAATCGCGTTTTCTTGTTCAAGTGAGGGCTGGTCGTGCTCCTTGGTTTCATAGAAGGGCGGAGCACAAGAGGCAGGAGTTAACGTTGGAAGAACGAATGGCGGTTGCAAGACACCTTTCACCCGATCCAAAACCCGGGGGCCGGAAACCACGGCATCGGGGCCTCAAGACCACTCTGTTGCGCATTGGTCTCGCTGCGTCAATCTTATGCTCCGCCCTCTTTCCCATCTTCGCTCTCCCGCTGAAGAGCAGGGGTGAAAGACCCCAAGGCATTCATCTGAGGGTGGTGGCCGAGGAGTATGCGCCGTACGCTTTCCGCCGGAACAGGAAAGACCGGGGGCTGGCGTTCGACGTCCTTAAAATAGCTTGCCTGGCCAACGGTTGGACCTACGAGGTGGAGTGGGCGCCCCCCGGCGCTTCCCGTGCCTATCTCCAGGAAAACAAGGCCGACGTGGCCTTGGGGGGTTTTACTGTAACCGACCGCGGCCTTCGGGACCTGCTTGTTACGAGACCCTACGTCCGTAGCGGGCAGGTGCTTGTCAGCCGGAGCAAAGCACTCGCAAGAATGGTTTCCGAACTCAGGGGAAAGGTCTTGGGCGCCATCACGGGCTCGGAAGGCGAGGCATGGTCGAAAGAACTGCTGTTCAGGAATGGGATGGAACGGCTCAGGCGTTACTCGACGGCCGGGGAGGGCTTCGATGCGCTACTCCGCGGAGAGGTGGACGCCTTTATAAACGACTACTGGAACAGCGCCCTGCTCATAAACGAAAGATACCTCGGGCAATTGGAGTTTACGCAGACTAGGTGGGGAGTCCTCTTTTTGACTTCTTCCAACCAGGTCTTCCTCATGCGCAAGACGATGCGAAGTGAAAGGAACATCCTTGACGATACGCTGAAGCGCCTGGACGCAAGCGGCATACTCGAGGGGTTGCGGCGCAAATGGGCGCCTGCCGAGCTGCCCTTTCGCTGGAAGAAAATAGCTTTCCGGCTTATTGTTGCTCTTGTAGCCATGGCGTTGCTGGCGCTGGTCGCCGTGCTCTTCGGCAGACGCAGGATTCGCACGACGGCGATGCTCCGGGCCGGCAAGCGCTCCACTTCTCTTATACGCAAAGCGCCCCTCGGCGTCGTCCTCCTGGATGGAGAAACCATCATAGAAGCCAATGACGCCTTCAGGAAAATAGCATCCATGCCGTCGGGAGCTATTGTAAGAGGACGGGGCCTCTTTGAGATACTTCACCCGGTTGAGAAGGAGGAGTGTATAAAACACCTCTTCCCGAACGAGGAAGAAACCAACGCCACAAGGGTTTTTGAGACGGACTTTATCCAGCCGGGAAAAAGACTCAAGCGAATCCATTCCACTGTTTCAGAAGTGCAGATTGAAGACCGGACTTTTCAACTCCTTTTTCTCGGAGACGTGACCGCGGCCAGAAGGGCCGAGGCCGCCCTCGGTGAAAGCGAAGAGCGCTTCCGCACCCTTTCGGAGACCGCCGAGGCCGGCATAATCATCTACCAGAAAGAGTCTGTTCCCTACGCCAACCGCGCCGCTGAAAAGATGACCGGCTACAACCGGCAAGAGATTGCAACCATGAGGTTTTGGGAACTGGTACACCCCGACCACAGGGAAATGGTTCGCAAACTGGAGTCGGCCAGACAGGCCGGAGAAGAGGCCCCCTCCCACTACGAATTCAAGATTTTGACCAAGGATGGCGCCACCAAGTGGGTCGACTTCACGGCGGGCTCCATGAAGTACCGCGGGGTGCCGGCAGGCCTGGCAACGGCCTTCGACGTAACGGAGCGCAAGCGGGTGGAGGCGAACCTCGAAAGAAGAAACAAGCAACTCGTCGCTATCCTCGCTTCAGCACAGGCCATGGGTGAAAGCGTGGACCTCTCAAAGGCCGCCGCCGCTATCTGCAACGCCGCTCTGGGCGCATTTGACGCCAGAATGGTCTGGATCGGCCTCGTTGTTCCGGATAGCACCGAGATCAAAATCCTCGCTTCGGCCGGCTACGATGAAGGATATACCGGGCGAATGCGGGTGTGCTGGGATGAGTCCCCGAGGGCCGGGGGACCGGCGGGATTGGCGGTAAAAACCAGGCGAGCTTACGTAATGAATGTCTCCGATCCGGCCTTTTCGCCCTGGAGGAACGAAGCGGAGGCCCGGGGATACAAAACGGTTTGCGCCCTGCCGATGCTGTACGAAGACACGGTAAGAGGCGCCATTGCAATCTACCACGAACAGGAGAGCGCCTTCGGGCCCGAGAGCCTGGAGATATTCGACATCTTCGCCCGCCAGGCGGCCATCACCGTCGTGAACGCCTCTCTCTACGAGGAAACAAAGCGCGCCATAGAAGAACTTGAGGCCACGAACGAGGCCCTGAGAACCTCTGAAGAAAAAAACCCGAAGTAACGTTGCGAACCCGCGGCGCTCGGCCGGGCAAAGACCACCGCGGTAGGCTGGTTTCGTCAACAGGCCCGCCTGAGCCAGGACGCTCGCGGTCGGGCATCGCACAGGCAGGCGCAGGCAGGGCCTCGCCGCCCACCTATCCCCACTTCGGGGCAAACCTTCGCAAGACATACCACATTTAATGTCCCCGGGCATACCTTGCGAATCATGGTATCATCCGGTCTGAACGAGGCGGGGACTATGATGACCTGGCCGTGGGCCGCATTACTCTTGCTTGTAGGATTTCTTCTGCTCTACCTGGGCGCCGAAGCCCTGGTACGAGGCAGTTCCGCCTTAGCCATCCGGTTAGGTGCGACTCCTCTCGTCGTTGGACTCACCGTCGTGGCATTCGGGACCAGCAGTCCCGAACTGGTTGTCAGCCTGAAGGCCGCCATGATCGGAAACGGCGGCATCGCTATTGGTAACGTCGTGGGTTCAAACATAATAAATATAGCAATAGTTTTGGGGTTAAGTGCCCTTTTGCGTCCACTGGACGTCGAGGCCGAAGTGCTGCGGTTGGATCTGCCCGTGCTCATAGCCGCCTCCCTACTTCTTGACCTTTTCCTGCTAAATGGAAGGCTCACCTTTCTTGATGGTTTGGTTTTCATAGCCGGGATCCTGCTCTATATTTCTCTGCGGGCGGCAAAGGCCCTGAGCCGCTCGACCCCGTTAACCAAGGCGGTACTGGAAGAAAAGGCCGCTTCTTCCGGAATGGCCCTCGCGGGACAGCTCGTCATGATAGGCGCCGGTTTCGGCCTCCTGGCTTTTGGCGCCAAGTTTATGGTGGAGGGCGCCGTAACCTTGGCAAAGTTGTCGGGATGCAGCGAAACCGTCATCGCTCTGACCGTGATAGCCGGAGGAACCAGCCTCCCGGAACTGGCGGCATCCACCGTGGCCAGCCTCAGGAAAGTTCCCGGCATCGCGGTGGGCAACGTCGTGGGGTCTTGCATCTTCAACATCCTGGCGGTGCTCGGCGCCTCCGTCCTGGTTGCCCCCCTATCCGCCACCGGAATTACCTTCACGGATCTCGGCGTCATGACGCTCTTGACCTTGGTTCTGGTCCCCATCCTCGGAAAGGGCCTGCGCGTCAGCCGGTGGGAAGGCGGATTGCTCCTTGTTGCCTACGCCCTGTACCTTGCGTGGCTGTTAGGCTAGATTCCATCCGGAAACCGCCCTTTACCTCAATCTCCGTGTCGATTGGCCTCGCTAAAAAGTTCTCGTTTCCGAATCTAAAACTTCGCTTGTTCTCATCCTGATTTCCGGATGGATACCAAGTTGGGCCCGTCGGCGCCGGATCCTATTCCACTTAGCCACGAATGCTGGTATACTCTTCTCTTCGACCGGGGGGGCGGAGGGAGATCAGTCCCATACTTCGGTCATAACAACGTGCTGCGGATGGCTCACCGCATGGATAGCGTCTTGTGAGGGACTTACGGCTATTATCGAACTCATTACGGATAAAGTTTGCGTGGCGGCGGCGTCCCTACACTGCCGATGGAGAAAACCGGTGCGCATGAAAAGCTTCCGTTCCCTTCCCCTCGCCATCCTTACGCTCCTCTGGGCCACCAACCTCTTAGCCGGACCCGCTAAGGCGGGTCAAGGCGTCACCATCGGGGACAGCCTGCCGGTCTGGTCGGTACTTCCCTTCGTTGGCATACTCCTCTCAATCGCTCTCTTTCCCCTGCTCGCTCCTCACTTCTGGCGCCACCATTACCCCAAGGTCTCCCTGGCATGGGCGCTGATCTTCGCCGTTCCCTTCCTGGCAGCCTACCGCGGCGAAGCCTTCCACGAACTGCTCCACATATCCCTCATTGACTACCTGCCCTTCATCATCCTGTTGTGGGGGCTTTTCGTGGTCTCGGGCGGCATCGTACTAAAGGGCAAGCTGGCCGGGACGCCCGGCGTGAACGTCCTCATGCTGCTTATAGGCACCATCATCGCTTCATGGATGGGTACGACGGGGGCCGCGATGCTCTTGATCCGGCCACTCCTCAAGGCGAACATGGGGCGCAAACACAAGGTACACGTAGTCGTATTCTTTATCTTCCTCGTCGCCAATATCGGAGGATCGCTTACTCCTCTCGGCGATCCGCCCCTCTTTCTTGGCTTCATCCATCACGTACCCTTTTTCTGGACTTTTCACCTCTTTCCAATCATGGCCTTCGTCTCCTCTATCTTGCTGGTGCTGTTTTATATTATCGACCGTCACTACTACCGTAAAGAGGACAGGAATGCCGACCGGGGCGCCGACACCAGCGGCGATCAAGCACCGCTACGCGTTGTGGGGCTCGTCAACCTCCTCTTTCTGGGGGGCATTCTGGGGGCGGTGCTGCTCTCCGGTTTCTGGAACCCCGGTTCCTTTGAGGTCCTGGGCACTCACGTGGCGATACAGAACGTCGTCAGGGACGCCTTGATTGTCCTGATGGGATACCTCTCTATCCGGGCCACTTCAAAAGACCTCAGAGAAAGCAACGATTTTTCGTGGGAACCGATTAGAGAAGTAGCTATTCTCTTTGCCGGTATTTTCGTAACCATAATTCCCGCTCTCGTTATTCTCAGGGCGGGCGAGGCGGGGCACTTCGCCCCTCTCGTTCGCTCCGTGCGTGAGCCGTGGGAGTATTTCTGGGCGACCGGGGGCTTGTCTTCGTTCCTGGACAACACGCCAACCTATCTCGCCTTCTTTAACATGCAGTTGGGGCGCTTTTACCCCGGACTTGCCGAACCCTCGGCCGTCGCGGCGCTGCTGAAAACCCACGCCGTCTTTCTTGAAGCGGTGGCCTCGGGCGCCGTCTTCATGGGGGCAAACACCTACATCGGAAATGCGCCCAATTTTATGGTACGCTCTATTGCCGAAGAGGCCGGAGTAGATATGCCCTCCTTCTTTGGTTATATGGTTCGCTGGTCCCTTCCGATCCTGATACCGGTGTTTATTCTTACCTGCTTGATCTTTTTCTAAGGTTTTACCCCCATCCCGCGATGGTTGATGCGGATGACCACGGAAGGCTCAACATGCCTAATGTTTGGAAGAACGGCGCTTCACTTATCAAGGGATTGGGGGCCTTCAGGCCGAAGGTCAAGAAGGCGCCAAGGGTGGGGAGGGCAGGAAATGGCTCCCGTTCCAAGAAATATTCTTTCCCGGGGAGAAGCACTCTCGATTCGAAGGTGAGGGCGTTTCAATCGCGGAAGTAGGATTCTACAAGGAGGAGTTTATGACTACGCGCTACAGTGAATTCGTAATCGACGGAACCAAGGGCTGGGACCTGGGGTTTGTCAGTGGCTTCCTCCACGGTCGCGGTCTCGGAGGACGAATAATCAATGCTGAAAATGAAGGTTTCGACTGCGAACCCTTGAGAGAACAGCTCAGGAAACTCTTCGGTTCCGGTTTAGACACCGTTCATTTCCTGGTTCCGGAGGATCTGGTGAAGATCGTGGAGGAAGCCGTAAGCGCATCAGGGAAGGCCAGTTATCCGCTGGTAGTTCGTCACAAGCGGACAATCGCCGGCGCCGACTTCAATTTTTCCGTTCATACCTACGCCCGCAAGGAGGGGCAGCTCATCCGCAAAACCCTCGAAAATCCCCCCGAAGGCGTGCGGGTAACGATGGGAAAGCCCTTCGAGGAAACCGTGGACCCGGCTTCAGTTGGAGTCGAACTCTACGCGCCGTCGCACGAATACGAACTTGAGGGAAGGGGCACGGTTGAGGGCGCACTCGACGGAGTAATCGAACTGTACCGCTTCTGCCGCGACGAAGAACTCGTCCACCAGGAGAAAGCCCGATTGATTGTAAGTGAGTGAGAGGTTCCAAAACGCGCTTCATCGTTTTCGACTCCTCGCTGTTTAAAGATGCCTCCTGTTCTTGTCACGCGCCCGTCGTACCACCCAAAATGAGCAGGAAAAGGGTGGAGAGACGGTATGAATTTCGCGGGGTGTCGGACTGAAACGGAGCTTCCAGCTACAAACGTATGGTGTAAGGTTCGTAATACATGAGGAATTAAGGAGTTAGCCTGTCACGGCTAAGTTCCTTCCTCGTGGACACCACGACGCCCGAGTTCCTGATGTGAGTAGGCAGGTTCACCCCGGCGGATTTGATGAGCGCTTGCAGCTTTGGATGCCCATCCTTGATCGGCCGAATCCTTGTTACGGCCGACCCAAACATTTCTGCGCGTAGGGGAGAGCGCCTCTGCCCTCCCGCCCGTTGATTCGCCCGACACCCCAGATTTTGCCTTCAAATACCATTACGCCGCAATCCGTCCGAACCGTCATGGAATTTGGCCAAGAACAGCCTTGCCTGGAAGGTTAAACAGGGAGTATAATTCTATTCGGATACGAAGGAAGGGAAGATATTAAGAATGGAAAAAAGGCCGGACCCGGACAAAAGAACGACGATCGGGCGAGATTGAGCTGGGTCGCGGCGCTCTCCGGATCGTTCGTCGGCTATCGCGCTTTCCGAAGGGGTTCAACGGTTGACTTCCAAATCGTCGGCAAGGAAGTGCGGGGGCTTGACGAGCGGGGACGGGCGCCCCGGACCCTTCTCCTGTCCTTCAAACCTACGGAAAGCCGTCGGGAAGATATAGACGGCGACGGGAAACCAGATATTGTTCTTTACACCACAAAGGGCGGCGCCGAAAAAGCTGCGAAGGGAAAAAGACATCCGGAGATATGCGCCGTATCCTTAATGGGGCTCCTCGCTGTTTCATGTGGGTAAACCCATGTTAACTACATTTGCCCTTTATC
>CAZIBS010000057.1:0-14651 GCA_964537405.1 uncultured Thermoanaerobaculia bacterium
CAAGGAGATCCAGCATAGAAACAGATACAAAAAACCTTAAGTTAGCGCCATTCCCCCGTCGAACCTTAATCGGGACGACACCGGCCAGCCCAAGAGCGCCTATTTCGGCGGATTTCGCAGGGCCCGCATTTCGAGCCAATGCGGGAAGCGCGCGGTTCGAGAATGGTGGCGCCGGTGCGGCACCGTCACCGTCGGGAACAGAACGAAGAGGCTTCAGCAACTGGTTGGCGACAAGCTGGCCCATGACAATGATTTCATTGCGAAGGTTCCTGACCAGGAAGCTCGCAAGATGGGGGTTCGAATTTTCACGGACGCGTACTACGCCGCGGCGGATAAAAAGAAACCTGATAAGACGAAGGTTTTGATCTTCATCGGTCCGAAAGAGGTCGACGTTTGCGTACGGGCCATAAAGGACATTTGGGACGATAATACCAAGGAAACAACTAAGAAAGGAAAGCAGGTTACGAAGACCATCAAGGGTATCGGTTTAATCGTTAGAGAAGCGCTTCTTTTTGATCAGAAGAACGCAGGCAGCAAAGCAGAATCAGATGACAGGGATGACAACAAGAAATCCAAGCGACCGAAGCTGGATTCGATAAAGGAAATCCAGTCCGGAATCAAGGGAGCAGAACTCTCCGCCGACATCGCCCTTTTCGGCCGCATGCTCGCCGAGCAGCCAGGGCGCAACACGGACGGCGCCTGCCAGGTCGCCCATCCCATTTCCACGCACAAGGTGAATATGGAGATGGATTTCTACACCGCCGTGGACGACCTGAATCCGGAGGAAGAAACCGGCGCGGGAATGATGGGGGTGGTCGGCTTCAACAGTGCATGTTTTTACCGCTACGCGCTCGTGGATCGCGACCAGCTCGCCCGGAACCTCGCCCGCAAGACGGAGCGAAAAAACGGCGATTGGGCCCAAGAACTTGAGCGCGAAGACTACCGGGAGGCCGATAAGGTTATCAATGCCTTCCTCGAAGCGATGGTCTACGCCATACCGACCGGCAAGCAGAACTCCTTCGCCGCACAGAACCTGCCGTCTTTCGGACTCTTTGTGAGGCGCAGGAGAGGCGTCCCCATCTCGCTCGCCAACGCCTTCGCCAGGCCCGTTCGCCCCGTCAAGGGCGACGACGACCTTGTCGGCCTCTCGGTGGCCGCTCTTACCAGCCACTGGGACACCATCCGGAAGGTCTACGGTGATCAGGGCGTCGAGACGACATCTTGTTTTCATCTGGAGCAGGAGGACCGCCTGAACGGACTCAGAGGCTCTGACAAAGGAATCGTCGAAGAGGCCATCGCTGCGGTTATGGAGGACACGGAGGAAACATGAGCGAAGTCTATACCCTTCTATTTAAACTCGAAAGCCCCATGCAGTCGTGGGGATACCGCAGCCGCTTCGACTACCGCGACACGGCGCCGGAGCCGACCCGCAGCGGCGTGATCGGCCTGGTCTGCGCCGCCATGGGTATCGCGCGCGACGAGGATATCTCGCGATTCGACTCGATTCGGATGGGCGTCCGCGTGGATAAGGAAGGCCGGCCGGAATGCGATTACCACACTGCGCTCGACGTCATCAAGGCCGATGGAACAAAAGGAGATACGGTAGTTTCCCATCGCGACTACCTGGCCGATGCGTCGTTTACCGTCGGCCTGGAATCGGAGAACAAAGGTCTGCTGACGGAGATAGCCGAGGCTCTGCAATCTCCCGTATGGCCGCTCTTCCTGGGTCGAAAGGCTTTTCCACTCACCCGTCCTCCCATTGGAGACATAGCGAATCCCGTTAAGCCGGGCACCCTTGAAGATTATCTTCTGTCCGCGGAAACCCGCGGCAAACGTGTCGTTCTCGAATCGCCGGACGGAGAAAGAATTCAATTCGACTGGCCTGTCTCTTTCGGTGAGCGCCGCTTCAAGCCGCGGGCTATTCACACGATTTTTACCGGCAAGGGAGACTGAAGATGAAAGAAAGCGAAGTACCGCCCGTTTACCTCTCCCGCCTCGTCCTTAACCCGCGATCACGACGGGTCAGGAGCGAACTCGCCGACCTCTACGAGATGCACCGCACCTTGATGAAGGCCTTCCCTCCATGTTTGGGTGATACCGGGCAAAAAGCGCGCGAAAAATTCAACGTCCTTTTTCGCGTGGACCACGACGACCGAAGCGGTGAGGTGAGGGTCTACGTTCAATCCGGCGTCGAGCCCGATTGGTTCTGCCTGGCCGAAAGCGGCGACTGGTTGATGGAGCGGACGCATTTGCCCAATCCCTCCTGCCGAGAGATATCGAGTGTCTTCAAAGGTTTGTCGGAAGGCCGGGTTTTGTACTTCCGACTCCGGGCCAATCCCACGAAGCGCATCTGGAAAGTCGATGAAACAAACGACAACCTTAAGAAGGGGCAACGAATCGGTTTGCTGAGAGAAGCAGATCAAATAGAATGGTTGATCCGCAAGGGTCGTGAGCGTGCCAGGGGAAAACCGGGCGGCTTCGAGATCCTGATGAAGGAAATCCTTGACCGGAACGGAGAAACCGGGCTCTTACCCGAGGTAAGCGTTACCGGCGAAGGAATTCAAAGAGGACGGAAGAAGGAGTATGGAAAACCGCTGAAAACCTCCCACCTGGCCGTCCTCTTTGATGGTTTCCTGCGAATCACCAACGTCGAAGCCTTCCGCGAAACGCTGATTGCTGGAATAGGTCCGGGGAAAGCCTTCGGTTTTGGACTTCTCTCCCTGGCCCCCCGGAAGATAGAGGCATGAAGAACCTTCACGACCTGCCGAAGTTCTCGGACCGATGGAGCCACCTCTACCTTGAGATGGGCCTCGTTGACCGCGACGGGAGCGGGCTTCATTTCAGCAACAAGGCGGGTGTCGTACCCCTGCCCATCGACCAGATAAGCCTCCTGATGCTCGGGCCCGGTACGACAATTACCCAGGCCGCCGTCAAGGTACTCGCGGAAAACAACTGCCTGGTGGCCTGGGTCGGACAACAGGGCGTGAGAATGTACGCCCACAGCACGGGCGGTACTTTCAGCGCGCGGAGGCTCATCAGGCAGGCCCGCCTGGCGAGCAACGGAAAAAGCCGCATGGAAGTGGCCCGGCGCATGTACGAGTTCCGATTCGAGAAAAAACCGCCGAAATCCAAGACCATGGAGCAGTTGAGAGGAATGGAGGGACAAAGGGTTCGGGAAGCCTACGAAGCGGCTTCGGCTGAATACAATGTTTCCTGGCACGGAAGATCCTACGACCAGGATAATTGGGGCGGATCCGACCCGGTGAACCGGGCCCTCTCCTGCGCCAATGCCTGCCTATACGGGGTTTGTCACGCCGCTATCATCTCCGCCGGATATTCGGCGGCCCTCGGCTTCGTCCACACGGGAAAGCTGCTGAGCTTCGTATACGACATAGCAGACCTCTACAAGACTGAAATTACCATACCCATAGCTTTTATGATCGGGGCTCAGGATCCTCCGGAGCTTGAAAAAGAGGTCAGGATCGCCTGTCGAGAGTTGTTTCAGCAAACGCGACTTACGAAACTCATCCTGCCCGATATTGAGGAGGTTTTAGGTGTTGGTCATGATACTGGAGAAGACCCCGGCGAGCTTGAGGGGCGCGCTGTCTCGATGGCTGGTTGAGCCGAGGACGGGGGTATTTGTCGGGAACGTGAACGCCCGGGTCAGGGAAAAACTCTGGCAGCGCGTGCGATCCAAGCTGAAAAACGGTGGCGCCGTTATGGTTCATTCTTCCGCGAGCCCCCAGGGTTATGAGATTTTCCTTTGTGGAAACACCTCCAGGATACTGGCCGACTTTGAGGGCCTGACACTGGTTCGCATTCCAAAGGCCAAAAAGAAAACGTGATGGTTCTTTGAATTTTCGGCTTTTAAACGGCGCAAAACCCTGATAACATTCAGGGTATTCCCCACACACGTGGGGGTGACCGAATGGACCGTACCATCATTATTTGCCACGTATGTATTCCCCACACACGTGGGGGTGAACCGTTTTCCACGCACACCTATGCCACCTTGCGGCTGTATTCCCCACACACGTGGGGGTGAACCGTTCAGGAGAAAATGGGGTCAGGTCTTGTAATGCCACATTCCTCTCCGTCATCACCTGGAATGCCCCTTCACGATCCGGCTGATGGGCGTAGTGAAGGCCGAGGAAATCACCGATCTGAGAGAGCGTGTAGCCGTGCCCGACGTAGGCTTTGCTTATGGCGGCTTGTCCAACTCATCTTCTACAGTTCAATTTTGTAAGTCCTTAAGTAGCGGCCGCTCGCTGAGCGGCCGGATTCTTCGTCGTTACCGCACCGCTTTGTTCACCGTCATTCCGGCTTGTCCGGAATCCGACGGCGCATCCCCAAACCATCATTCCGATTCCGGACGCGCTTCGCTTGCCGGAATGACCCTATTAACAATGTCTTTGCGAGGAGGGTAAAGCCCGACGTGGCAATTCCGTTGTACCTGCACCGCGTTTCCTATTCCCACATCGGCCGCTCGCTGAGCGGCCTGGTTTTCCGCCGTTCCTGCACCGCGTTTCCTGTTCCCGCATCGGCCGCTCGCCGAGCGGCCGAAACCCCGGCCCGGCCGACGGGCCGCTACGGTTCAGGAATATGCTTACCCTTGGCCGGCGGCACGTTGTGACCTGGTCCGGTGATTTGGTAGAGCTGATTGTGATACCTCACCGTCCAATCGTTCGCCGCCTTGCGAATTTCCTCAAAGACGACGGCCGACCCCGACTCCGGTGTACCAGCCCCGCATCCCCTTCTTTCCGAAATCGCTTCAGCTTACGTTTCGCGTTCCGCCGGCTCCCCCCAGGCTTCGCCCGCGCATCTTTCAGCCTCTCCTTGCCTTCTATTACCCGTCGCAATTCCACCAACCGGTTTCGCTCCTTCCTGCTCATCCTTATCTCCTCCATCATGGCGGCTCCTTTCACCACCACTTTGAGGGGACATTTCCATTGAGTCCAATAGGGGACATTATCAAGGAGTTTTGACAGGGCGGTTAAGACCAGTTGCAACTTGATGGTGGACTCAGGTAAAATAACAGGCTTGATAATCCTCTTGGGGATAAGGTGTTTTTTAAGATGGCGAAGGAGTATTCTTATGAATCGCAGGCGGTTGACTGGAACTCTGACAACGTTTCTTGTCCTGGGAAGTCTTCTGGCTATTCCGCTGTTGGCCGGCACCGGCGTCGGCGAGCGGGCGAAGGATTTTAAACTGGCCGTGGTAGGCGCCAAGAAGTCGCTCGCTCTAAGTTCATTAAAGGGGCACCCAACCCTACTCGTCTTCTGGGCAACGTGGTGTCCGCCGTGCCGTAGGGAGATTCCCCAGCTTGTGAAGGTACGGGAAAAGTATGGACGCAAAGGACTCAAGATAGTGGCCGTGGCCATAAACTACCGGGAAACGCGCAACCTGGTGGATAAGTTTCGAAGAGCGTACAAACTGCCGTATACCATTCTCTGGGACAAGGGCAACAAGATTTCCAGCGCTTACGCCATAAAAGGGGTGCCGACGAGCATCCTCATCGACGGAGAGGGCGTTATACGCTTCCGTGGGTACCACCTGGACGCTTCATTCTATGAACTCCTTAATAAAATGACCGGCGTGAAGCCGGCGGCGTCACCGGCGAAATCGCGATAGCCAGTCTCCGTTTTTCATCCTGAACACAACCGGTTTTGCGGATAAGTAGCGCAGCAGGAGTGCGCCATCAATGTCGGTCCGGTAGACCCGAACACCTGAAGCCCGGTAGCGGCTGAGTACGGAGGCCGCCGGGAAGCCGAAACGGTTTGCCCGCCCGTCGCTGATGAAGGCGACCCCGGGATGAACGGCTTCAATGAAGGGCGTCGTACTGGAGGTTGCCGAGCCGTGGTGGGGAACGATAAGGCCGTAAGCGGCCAGTGGAGCGCGTCTCTCCACCAATTGCCCTTCGGCCTCTTCTTCTATGTCGCCCGTAAAAAGTACGCGGTACATTCCTATCTCAAGCCTCGAAACCAGGCACCGGTCGTTTTCCGCGGAGAGCAAGCGGTTCATGGCGGGGTGCAGAACCAAGAGCGAAGAGGCCGGTCCGACAAGGCGCTCACCATCGTGGAGGGGTATCAACTTTACGCCTCTTTTTCGGGCAACGCTTGCAATCATGGCGGGCAGGCCGCTACGCGGGGGATCGCTCGCCGGGAAGGCTACGAACCCCACCGGTAGATCCGTTATCAAGTCCGGCGTCGCCATGGAATGGTCGGAATCCCAGTGGCTCAACACGATTCCGTCTAAACGGCGGATTCCCGCAGCCGCCAGAAAAGGCTCGATGACGCTCCTGGCGCTGGAGGCTCCCCTTGAAAATGGAGTGCCCGCGTCCATGAGAATGGTTGTATTCTTCCATCGCACTAACTGGCAAGAGGCCTGTCCTACGTCAAGGACAACCATGGAGGGCGAGACGGGGGGGTACCACGCGCCCATGAAGCGGTATCCGCCCACCAGGAGTATGGCTATAAAAATCCATCCGAGTTTGCGCAGGCGGCCGCGCCGGACGAGACAGAAGAGAGCCGCGGCGTACAACACCACCCAACCCATGGCCGGTTCGGTGATAAACATCGTATTGAAGGATCCTTCTCCCAGCCATCTCGGCAGCAGGGTAAAGGCGCTTGAGGCAAAAGCCATACCCTTTCCAAGCAACGTGTGCAAACCGGGCACGAAGGCAAGACCCGCCATGTAGGGCAACCCCAGAACCTGGATGGCAAGGAGTGGTAAGCAGGCTAAGGGAGTGGCAATCCATCCCAGCGGGGAAAGACGGTGAAAGCTGGTTATAAGGATCGGCAGGGTTGCGAGCTGAGCCGAGAGGCCTATCCACAAAGACCTGCCCAGTAAGCCCGGGAGCCCCTTTGAAGGCATCCACCCGGGAATGGCCGGCCACAGCAGAACAATCCCCAGGGTTGCGGCGAAGGTGAGCTGAAAACCGGTGTCCAGCAGAGCGAGCGGATTTAAAAACAACAGGAAGGCAAAAACAAGGGACCAGACGAAAAGGCCGTCTCTCGGCCGTCCCAGCACTCCGACCAGCAGGTAAAGTCCGGCCATCAACAGCGCCCGCGTAAGGGAAGCGTGCGGTGCCGCGAGTAAACCGTAAAGGCCCAGGAGTACGATTCCGCCAATGTCTCTCAGCAGAGGATGTATTCCAAGCGCGTGGGCCGCGACGAAGAGAAGAAAGAGTAGGAGCCCGACGTGGAGCCCGGAGAGCGCAACGAGGTGAAAGAGCCCTGAGCGGCTCAGATCCTCCACTTGCCTTGTTGACAGGAGTCCTCTCTCACCGAGCAAGACGGCCAGCAGGACGCCCGATTCATGTCCCGTGTCCGCCTCCATCCTTGCCTCGACGGCGCGGCGGTACCTTCCAACCACCCGCCAGGATGGGGGGGGCTTGAAACTAACCAGTTCCCGGCTTCGACAACTGCCGGTAAGCGCTATTCCCCTGCGGGCAAGGTAGGAGGCCGCGTCGAACTGCCCGGGATTGCCGGGCGGACGAGGGCGGGAGAGACGAAGGCTCGCCTCCATGGGAGAACCTGGCGGTGGAGGAACCACCGGGAGGTAGCACCTGATGAGGCAAGAGGATTTTTCCCACCCGCCGGAAAAACGAAATCCGTCGGTTCGTACAAGGCAGCGACTTCCCTCCGGCCAGGGCTCGGCCCTCACGACACGTCCTTGTACCCAGCAATATACCGGGCGATTGTAGCGCCCAACGGTCTCACTAAGCGGGTCTACGGTTACGGAAGTGCGACGAAGGGATCCAACGGCCAGGCCGACGAGGGCGGCAAGCACAACCACTGCCCACCTTAACTCCTTGTGGGTTGAAGACCACGCGGCCAGAGGGAAGCAAACAAGCCCCCACAAAGGGTTTAATCCGACAACACACGATAAGCCCAACCCCAGCCCAAAAAAGATCAGGGGAAGAGTATACGGGTGAAGGTCTCGCGCGGAACCTTCGCTCTCTTTCGTCTTGTTGCCTCCAAAGGAAGGGGAAGAGCGCCACCCTGCGCAAGGGGGAAAAGACCGCCTTTAGTGCTTCATCTCGAGGAATTTTTCTTTCTGACCCTTGTAGTACTTGCTCGCGGGCTTTTGTATTATCGCCTTTTCAATCGTCTCCAACGCGCGTTTCCTGTTCCCCATCTTATAGTAGACCTCGGCGAGAGTATCGAGTATCCCGGGCTTGTTTTTGCTGAGCAATACCGCCCTCTTCGCGGCAACCAGCGCCCTGTTCAGGTGAATCCCCTCTTCGGCGAAGTGCCAGGCGTAGTCGTTCAAAAAACCTGCGTTGTCCTGACGCTTCGGTAAAAGGGCGTCGTAGAGGGCGGCCATGGACGCTTTGCTTTTAGCCTTCTCCGTAGGATTTTTGGCGGCATTTGCCGCGCGCCCGAAGTAGGAGGAGAGCGCGGAAAAAGCCTCACCCGGCCGGTCTCCAGGACCACTGCAGGCAATCTTCATGAGAAGTTTTCTTCCCTCCGGCGGATCCGTCTCCAGGAGGGCCTCCCCGCGGATGAGCGAGAGACTTCCCCCGAGCTTCACGTCCTTCGGCGCAAGGGCCGATTGGGCCTTGTCAACCCACGCCAGGGCCTTTATTGCGCTTCCCCTGGAAAGGTACTTCTGAGCGATGTCGCGCCTGAGCGTTGCGCTCTTGTCGGCCGCTGACCTGTTCAGCAGGTCTTGAAGGGTATCGATGCCGTAAAGGTATCCAAGCAGCGTTTTGGTCCACTTGGAACGCTGCGAATAACCGACTATACGGTCTATCTCCCCTCCGTCGGGAGCAACTACGATCGTTGTCGGTATTCCGCGAACGTGAAATCGTGATACCAGGGCCTTAGCCTTGAGCTTGTCTACGTTGAAGCGAAGAAAAAGAGCCGTACGGGAGAGGTTGGTAACCATCTTTGGCGTAAGGACTTCACGGTCCAGTTTTTGGCATGTTCCTCACCAAAGTGCGTGAAACTCTATGACTATATCCTTGTGCCGGGGTTTTGCCGCGGATTCCGCCCCGGCAAGAGAACCGGTGAACCAACCGCTGGTGGAAGCCAACAACCCCAGCGGCAGGAGCAGGATAAAAGCCATTATAGATTTTTTCATAAATAATCCTCCTTGTTTCGGTACTTATATCACAACCCGGTTTTAACCACCAACTACGGGGAGGGTCAGGAGAAGACCGGCGCCCGCGAGGGCGGAGGTAGTAAGAATGAGGTCTCCACCGTGCTCACGCGCTATCTTCCTGGCGATGGCGAGCCCAAGACCGGTGCCACCCGGTTTTTCGCTGGAAAAGGGCGTAAATAGAATATCCTTCATCTCCGGGGAGAACCCCGGGCCGTCGTCTTCGACCTGTACGGCTATCCGTCCCTCCTCCATGCGCGCCGACAGGATGACCCTTCCCGCTTCCGGGTGAAGAACCCGGGTGGCCTCGGCGCCGTTTTTTCCGAGGTTGTGGATTGCGCGCTGGAGAGCGTCGTAGTCCGCATACGCTTTTAGCCCGTCCGGACAATCCACCTCTGTCGAAAGTCCCTTGAAGGCAGCCTCCAGCGTGGATGCCTCCGCCTCCAGGAGCGGCTTCAAATCGCATTTCTCTTTGGTGAGAGGGAGGGGCCGTGCGAAGAAGAGAAGGTTTTGAACGACCTGTTCAAGTTGGGTCGATTCGCTTTTGAGTGCGGAAAAGTGGCGGTTGCCGGCCAGCCCCGGTTCATCCTGAACCAGCAGGTTCAGGTTGGCGGCAAAGGTGCTCAGGGCGTTGCGCACTTCGTGGGCGACGCCGGCCGACACCTCCCCGAGGCGGCTTAGCGCTTCCCTCTCTCTCAGCGTCTTCCTCATGGCATAAACGCCGGTCTGGTCCTTCAAAATCAGGAGGTGTCCGCAAAGGTGGTGAAGAAGGTTGTATAGCGGCAACGCCACGACGTGCAGGAAAATGCCCCGACCTCCCGGCACTTCGTCCTTGATGGCCAGCGACCTTGAGCGCCGCGCCTCTTCCAGGACCGCCTGTGTTTCCGGCCTGCCTGAGAGAAGCTTGTCAAAGGGATCTCCAATTACCGGAATGACTTGCAGGCCCAGCAGAGTGCGGCCCGCGCCGTTTATCCCGGCCAGGCGCCCCTCTTCGTCAAACCTCATGTAGCCGGCTCCAAGGTTGGTGCAGAGGGCTTCCGCCAACCCAGAGACGTCCTGCGCACGCTTCTTCTCCTTCTTGTGCATCTCTTCCAACTCCGCCTGGCGGGCTTTGAGTTCACCAGTGGCCTGCTGGAAGAGCATGATCAGATTCTGCGTTGCATCGTCATCATTGCGGTCATTTGGAAACCCCCCGACTTTTTTCAGCGCTTCTTCTATGTCCCTCCCGGCCCTTCGCGAGCGCAATCCAAGCCACAGCAGCTCCGCAAGCAAAAAGAAGCCGAACAACACCCCCAGACCGACGAGAATGCCCGATTGAATCTTCAACCTGTAGTAGGACGGGGCTCCAAAGGCCAGGACCAGCATTCTTCCGTCGTCGTATCGTTTCGTAAAGACAATGCGACCATCACTGCCCGTTACCTGTTCAACTCCGTTATATGGGGCCGCGACCGGGTATTTCGGAGCGCGGGGCAGGCCCCACAGCGCGTGTCTGCCCAGGTAGAATACCGCCTGAAGCAGATGGACGTCACCCACGGTAGGCGCTTTTTTTTCTACCATAGTTTTGAGAAAAGGCGGGGCTCCGGTTGAAGAGGCCGGACCACTCATGCGCGAAGAGACAAGATTACCGAAAGCGCTAACCTCGGAGAATACTTTGCCTCGCCTGGCCGTCGTCTCCCGCTGCAGTTTGGAGAAAAACAGGAGGGAGACGGTAAAGCATACGGCGGTTATAACAACCAGTGTCCAAACCGTTGCTTCTCTATGGTTCCTGGCAGCCGGCCTCACGGGAGAATCCCGGCGACAGCATGGAAATACCACTGCCAGATCGCGTTTCCCCAAAAGAGAACGCCCAACGCCGTCACGCCAAGAAAGGTGCCGAAGGGAAGTGGCGTCCTCCTTCCCCTGTGGGTAACCACGAGGTACGTTCCACCGATTATAATACCCAGGAGGGAGCCCGCGACGAGAGTTAGAAGCACTCCCCTCCACCCGGTAAAGGCGCCGATCAATGCCAGAAACTTTACGTCTCCCCACCCCATCGCGTCCACCTTGAAGAGGGCGTAAATACCGATAAGAATAGAAGGAATGGCAGCTCCGACAACCGCTCCCGCAAGCGATTGGGTAAGGCTTGTCCATCCAACGAAGGGGGAAAGGAGTAGGCCGGCGGCTATGCCGGGATAGGTCAGGGCGTCGGGCAGAATCCGGTGCTGAAGGTCAATAAGAGCCAAGGCCAGGCAAAGAGCGCAAAAGATAGCCCCCGCTGCCGCTTCCAAGGAAACCCCCCACTTCATGGTGCAGAAAACGAAGAGCAAGGCCGTCAACGATTCCACGAGGGGGTAGAACACGCTTATCGCTCCCCCGCACCGGGCGCACCTTCCCCGCAGAAAAAGCCAGGAGAGCACGGGAATGTTCAAGTACCACGGAATGGCGGCGTAGCAGTCAGGACAGTGGGAGCCGGGATAGACAATCGATTCCCCGCGGGGAAGCCTGTAGATGAGCACGTTCATAAAGGAGCCCACCACCAGCCCAAAGAGGGCCGCAAAAATCACCGCCAGGGCTACCATTTGGCAAACCGTCCTTTAAACTTGAATGGAGTGACGCACCAAACCTTTCCGGTCCTGGAGTCATAGCCGTAGGGATGGCCCTCGGGATCTATGGGAATGCCGCTGATGTAGCCGGCGGAGGCAAGCGCCCCCAGGGTAACCGGCCACCGGCCCGTACGCTCTTTGTAGGTCTTCAGCGCACCATTCAACCGTCTCAGGTCTATCTTAATGGTCAGGTCGAAGATGTTTCTCCGCGCAGCCATCACGAAGAACCTGTCCTGGTGTAAAGTACCGTTCTCGTGTCGGCGGAGGATGGCCTGCCAGTACCTGAGCGAGGTCCGGTAGTCGCCCCTGTACTTGTAGGCGTTGGCTAGTAAATCCTTGAGCAGGCTGCTTTTAGGGTCCCGTTCGTAGGCCGTGGAGAAGTACTTCAGAGCCTCCTCATAATTCTTGGCCTGGAAGAAGGCATAGGTTCCCGCGTCCCACGCGATTATCCAATTTTTTGGATTTTCGGCTACGCCTTTGTCCGCCAGCCGGTAGAGCAAATCCCAGCGCTTATCCTCCGATAGGAACAGGTCTCCAAAGATGTAAGCCTCGTAAAATCTGGGGTCGAGGTCGGTAATTACTTGGAAGGTATGAAAGAGATACTTGTCGCGAACGGAACTTTTGTAAGAGTCAAAGAATTGAACCGACCATATAAAAACCAGGTCCGCAAAGAAGTTTCTCTGCCCCAAGCTGGCCATTTTCAGGTAATTGCTTGAAGGAATGTAGTAGGCGCGGAACTCGGCGGGGTAGGCTTTTGTACACTCGCCCATCTCCTGGTGAACCGGAACCACCGCGGCCAGGAGGAGTGCAATAAGCAGCAGTCCCGTCGCAATTCGCACGGCTACACCAGATTCCTGCGCCTGAATATCAGGCCCGCCGCAATGAGCAGGACCAAAACCATCATTCCGGTGTAGATGACCGCCCGGGTCAGGAAGCCGTCGGCCACCGGTAGGTTGTACACCACCAGATTGTTGATGTTGAGAATGTTCAGGTCGGGAAGAAGGTGGTAGAGCAGAAGGATAAAGCGTTTGGCGGCCTGAGAGGAGACGTCGGGGGCAAGGAGCGTTGGGAGCGCCGAGCTGGTGTAGCCGATAAGATAGAAGGCTACCGTGCATAGGGCGCTGATAACCGGAGAAGTTATCGAAGAGAAAAAAAGCGCGACCGCGGTAATGATCATCAATTGCAGATAAACGTAAAAGGAGGCTTCAAAGATCCTGACGGTGAAGCCGCCGACAAAGAGCAGGACTCCGGAGAGCACCAACACCATGATGACGAGGTTGACCAGAAGAACCGCCATCAGACCGATGTATCGCCCAACAAGAAAGGTGTGCCTTGACAGGGGCTTGGAGAGCACGTTGTAGATCGTTTTCTTGTCTACCTCCTGGTAGATAAGGCCTATTCCAACGAAGATGGCGGTCATGGCGGAAAAGTACGAGATGGTAGCCAACCCGGTGTCCAGAATCACACGCTTCAGCAGTCCCACGGCAAGAAAGCCCATAACGTATGAGAAAAGCAGCAGGCAGATCGCAAAGGCCAGAAGAATATAGAAAATCCGGCTTCTCACGGCCTCCTTGAAGGTATTATTGGCTATTGAGGATGTTTGCCTAATCGAGAGTCCATACCCGTATAGAACTTTGCTCATTATATCCGGCCTCCGTCTTCTGAAATCCGGGCAATGAAGATGTCCTCGAGGGATGCTTTGTGGGGTATAACCGCCTCTATCTCCGCGCCGTCTTCCAGCGCAACGCGCAACAGGTTGTTGAGGGCACCTTCGTCTTTCACGCGCAGGATGGAACGCGACCCGCGCCTGATCAACACGGAGTGTGCCTCGGGAAGGGCAAGCTCCCGGCCCGTCTTTAGGGTAACGTCCCAGAAGTTCACCTTGGACCCCAAGAGTTCTTCCAGGAGTCCCTCTTCCACTACCTTGCCCTGAACGAGGATGGCTACGCGGTCGCAGATGGATTCCGCGTCCGCGAGAATGTGGGAGGAGAAGAAGATCGTCTTGCCCCTGGCCTTGAGACCGAGGATCAGATCGTGCATTTCCCTGCGGCCGAGGGGGTCCAGACCCGTCATGGGTTCGTCGAGGATTACGAGGTCGGGGTCGTTTACAAGCGCCTGCGCGACTCCGATTCTCTGGAGCATTCCCTTGCTGTACTTGCGGAGTTGAACCTTGCCCTTGTCTTTCAACCCAACCGTTTCCAGAAGATTGCAAACTCTCTCTCCAAGCGCCGCTCCCTTCAACCCGCAGAGGCTGCCCATGAAGCCCAGGAGTTCCCGGCCGGTAAGGTAGTCGTAGAAGTAGGGCGCCTCAGGAAGAAATCCAACCTTTTCCCGGACGGAGGTGTCGCCCAGCGGTTTTCCCAGGAGGGTTACGTCCCCCTCGTCGGCAAAGAGTAAGCCGATAATGATCTTGATCGTAGTGGTTTTCCCGGCGCCGTTGGGGCCAAGAAAGCCGAATATTCCTCCATCCGGAACCTTCAGGTCCACGCCACGCAGGACCTTGTGGGTGGAGAGGGAAAGGTGACCCTTGAAACTCTTCCGCAGGTTTTTAGTCTCAATGGAGTACTTCACGGCGCCACCTCCTCATATAAGATAACCCGAAGTACCCTCTTTGGGCAAGACCGCGATAGGGGTAGGGAGAACCGATTGCCCGGCTGGCCGGCTACTACCTGTTAAACCATTTAACTTTCTAACCGAAGGACGTATCGTCCGCCATTTATTTTCTTACCGGACGAAGATGCCATTTATCGTCTCCCCTGGTGGATTCGAGAAGGCTGCCCGAGGGCAGCCCTCTTCGTCATTCCCGCGGAAGCGGGAATCCAGGGACCAATCGTTCGTCATTCCCCTGCCTGCCGCGTCGCGTTGCAACGCGGCGCAGGCAGGGCTTGTCCGGAATCTGACGGCGCACCCCCAAACCATCATTCCGATTCCGGACGCGCTTCGCTTGCCGGAATGACAGGAAAA
>CAZIBS010000058.1:0-14541 GCA_964537405.1 uncultured Thermoanaerobaculia bacterium
TTCGCTTGCCGGAATGACAAGAGGGAAAAGCCGTCATTCCGCCTGCCTGCCGCGTCGCGTTGCAACGCGACGCAGGCAGGGCTTGACCGGAATCCGACGGCCCGGTTTCGAACCGTAATTCCGCCTCCTTTCTTTTGAAGCTCGAAGCTCCAAACACTTCAAGCTTACAACAGGGGAGGCATTTATTCTTCGCCGATTCTTATTTTGGACAGGTGTGGGGCGCCATCTTTTCTCCTCATCTTTGGTGACGGTTCAGTAACCCTCACACCTCCATTATAACACTGTATAATATAACCATCAACCATGATTAAAACCTTTTTGATGGTGAATCCGGGACGGCCTGAAGCCGTCACCTAAGCAAGGACCAAGGGCGGGGAGGGAATGGCTCTCCACGTTCCAGAGGATGCTTCTTTCCCCGGGAAAAGCACTCGCGATTCGAAAGCACAAGCGCTTCAGGTACGGAATTTGGGGGGGTTGGGTTTCTTGATTGGTGTGGTACATTGTTCTATGCTGGCTTCTTCCGCGGGACGGATGCGGGTGGCCCGCGGGTGTGTTTTAGCCACACTTCCGCCCGCGAGGGGGTACCAATGTCGCGCATTAAGCCATTCAGGGGATACAGGCCTCGAAGAGAGATCGCTTGGAAGGTCGCCAGCCTTCCATACGACGTACTGACTTCCGGCGAAGCGCGTAAGCTGGCCGCAGGCAACGAATACTCCTTTCTTCACGTGGGCAAGCCGGAGATAGACCTCGATAAGTCCATCGGCCTTTACGACGACAAGGTCTACGCCAAGGGAGTTGAAAACCTGCGGCGCTTCATCAGCGAGGGGTTCCTCGAGAAGGAGGGAAAAGCCTGTTTCTATGTCTACCAGCAGAAGATGGGTGACCACGTCCAAGCGGGGCTCGTGTGTCTTTGCTCGGTGAGGGAGTATGAAGACGGACTCATCAAGAAACACGAGTTTACCAGGAAAGATAAGGAGGATGATCGCACGCGCCACGTGAGCGAGCAGAATGCGAACTCCGAGCCGGTCTTTCTTGCATACAGGGCGAATGCGGCCATCGACGAGGTGATTGACAGGGTGCGCTCAACCGACCCGGTCTACGACTTTGACTCACCCGACGGCATAGGTCACACGGTATGGGTCGTACCGGACGACGACGACATTGCCGCCCTTGAGAGCGGTTTCGCGGATGTTCCCGCCCTCTACGTGGCCGACGGCCACCACCGCACGGCGGCCGCGGTTCGCACCGGCCGGGCGCTAAGAAAGAAGAGCGCCACCCATACCGGAGAGGAACCCTTCGAGTACTTCATGGCCGTCGTTTTTCCCCACGATCAGCTTCAAATCATGGCTTACAACAGGGTTGTCAAAGACCTGAACGGCCTTACTCATGAGCAGTTTACGGATAGGCTGGAAGAAGCCTTTGTTATTCTACCGGCGCCGACCCCTAAACCGGGAGCGCCGCATGAGTTCGGGATGTATCTTGGGGAAGAGTGGAGCAGGCTCAAAGCCAGAGCCGGGACCTTTCCAGCGGACGACCCGGTCAAGAGGCTGGACGCATCAATACTGCAGGAGAACCTGCTGAACCCGATTCTTGGCATAAGTGATCCGAGGACCGACGAGAGGATGGACTGCGTGGGAGGTATCAGGGGGGTCGGGGAACTCGAAAGAAGGGTGGATGAGGGTTGGGCGGTCGCCTTTTCCCTCTATCCCACGTCGATTGAGCAACTGATGGCCGTCGCCGACGCCGGAAAGGTGATGCCGCCCAAATCGACGTGGTTCGAGCCAAAACTGCGGTCCGGTCTCGTGGTGCGTTTGATCGAGGATTAGTGCGGTCTCCATCCGGAAAACCGGATGGAGAGAAATGCAGGTTCCTGTTCAGAGAAGAGCGTAACTGATAAGATAGTGGCCGGATTAATGGCGTTCCGGTAGGTTGCGGCGGAAGTCGCGAGTTTTTAGAGGAGTAACAATGAAGATTCTGATTTCGGATGCCTTTGCCCCGTCTCTTCCTGAAAGGTTGAAGGCCTTTGGTGAGGCTTTTGACGACAAGGCGCGGTTGGCCGAGGCCGACGTGGTTCTAATCCGTTCCAAAACAAAGGTGACGAAGGAGTATCTCGACGGCGCTCCCAACTTGAAACTCGTCATTCGCGGTGGCGTGGGGCTCGATAACGTTGATCGCGCCGAGTGCAAGGCTAGGGGAATAGAGGTGCGCAACACGCCGCAGGCTTCATCGATAGCCGTGGCTGAACTGACCATGGCGCACATGCTTGCAATCCCGAACCGCCTGATTGAGGCCCACGAAAGTCTGTCTCAGGGGAAGTGGGAAAAGAAGCGGCTCAAGCGCACGGAACTCTACGGTAAAACGCTTGGGCTTATCGGGGTAGGAATGATTGGTTCAGAGGTTGCGAAGAGAGCGGTCGCATTCGGTATGAGCATCATTGCCTACGACCCCTTCGTGAAGGAACACCCTTTGGCCGCCATTGTTTCTCTGGACGAAGTTTTCGCCAACTCCGACTACATCAGCCTCCACGTGCCCCTAACGGATAAAACGAAGGGGATAATAAATGCGGGCACGATCGCCAGGATGAAAGATGGCGTCATTATCATCAACACCTGCCGAGGGAAGGTCGTTGTCGAAGATGATCTGGCCCGGGCCCTTGAGAGCGGGAAGGTTAGAGCCTACGGCAACGACGTCTGGCTTTCGGACCCGCCCGAACCCGCAAGCCCGCTTCTAATGGCACCCAACGTTCAGAAAACGCCGCACATCGGGGCATCATCCAGGGAAAACCTTCTGCGAATAGGCGACGTTATCTGTGAAATCCTTTCGGAGAAGAATCGCTAATGGTAAGCCGTGCCTTGCTTAGGAGAAAACGATGTCAAAAAGAGTGATCAACTTTTACGCGGGTCCTGCCGGCCTGCCTCTCCCGGCCCTGGAACGGGCCCAAAAAGAGATGCTTGACTTCGAGAATACGGGGATGTCGGTAATGGAGATATCCCACCGCTCCAAGGAGTACAACGCCGTACATGACGAGGCAATCTCGCTCGTGAAGGAGTTGCTGCACGTCCCGGAGAACTTCCACGTTCTGCTGATGCAGGGAGGAGGCAACCTGCAGTTCGCCATGCTCCCGATGAACGTCCTCCATTCCGGGCGGAAGGCCGACTACATCATCACCGGCAACTGGTCCAAGAAGGCCCTCGCCGAAGGCGGAACCGTAGCCGGGGAGGCCGCAAGGCGGATAGCCTCCACCGAAGAGGACGCCTTCAGGCGCCTACCCAGTCCCGGGGAAATCAAGGTGAATCCCGACGCCGCTTACGTACATTTCTGTTCAAACAATACTATTTTCGGAACACAGTGGAAGGATTTTCCGCGGACGGGCGGTATTCCACTGGCGGCTGATATGTCCTCCGACATGATGTGGCGTCCCTTCGACATTAAACCCTTCGGTATAATCTACGCCGGCGCCCAGAAAAACCTTGGTCCCTCCGGCCTGGTTGTAGCAATTATCCGCGATGATTTCCTTGAGGCGTGTGCGGACAACCTGCCCAAGATGCTGAAATACAAGCTCTACGTGGAGAAAAACAGTCTATTCAACACGCCGCCCTGCTTCTCCATCTACATACTCAGGAACGTACTCGCCTACAACAAGTCTATCGGCGGGCTTGAAGCCATTGAGAAGGCAAACCGTGAAAAAGGGGCGCTCTTGTACGGTGTGATGGACAAACACCCGGACTTTTACAAGGGCTACGTTACGGTGAAAGAAGACCGCTCCTTCATGAACGTAACCTTCAACCTACCGAGCGCGGAGCTGGATGCAGCTTTCGTGGCAGAAGCCGGTAAGAACGGGATGGTCGGCCTAAAAGGCTACCGAACCCTTGGCGGCATCCGTGTTTCGATGTATAATGCCGTTACCGTGGAGCAGATCAGGACGCTGGTCTCCTTCATGGAGGAATTTATCCGAACCCGGGGTTAGTTGAGCAAACAAAAGGAGATGCAATTGAAAAAGATATTAACCGCAATCACGATCCTTCTGGTGGTACCACTCTTCGCCGCGGCGCCCGTGAAGAAACAGGCCTCCCGGCAACTGAAAACCGAGGCACAGCGGCTGGGATACGCTATTGGGCAGAGCGTCGGCGCGCATATTAAAAATTTGAAGGAGAAGGTGGATATACACTTCTTCGAACTTGGGGTTACGGACGCCGTCAACGGGAAGAAACCGCTCATGTCGCCCAAGGAAGTCGGCCGGACCATGCGTGCCCTCAATACCAGGCTTAGGGCAAAAAATATGGCCGCCATGAAAAAACTGGCCGCCAAGGACACATTGGCCGGGAAGGCATTCCTGGCAGCCAATAAGACGAAGAAGGGGGTAATTACCCTACCCGATGGTCTTCAATACCAGATTATAAAGAAGGGCTCCGGGGCCGTTCCAACCCTTAACGACAGGGTAACCGTTAACTACCGCGGGAGCCTCATCGACGGGAGAGTCTTCGACAGTTCCTACAAGCGCGGCAAGCCGGCGACTTTCAGGCTTAGAGGCGTCATAAAAGGCTGGTCGGAGGCCCTTCAGCACATGAGGGTCGGCGGAAAATACAAGGTCTTCATTCCCTCCGAACTGGCCTACGGACCAAGGGGCAGGGGTAGGGTGATCCCTCCGAACTCGACGCTTATATTCGACATTGACCTGCTTGACATCCAGGCCAACGCGCCAAAAACTCCAGCGGCAGCGCCCAAGAAGGCGCCCATTCAGAAGAAAAAGTAATTACGGCGCGCAAGTTGCGAGCAAAAGAGGCGGACGCAGGGTCCGCCTCTTTTGCTCCGTGTTGTCCCATTAATTACTTGAGTTTAAAGGCCAGGTCCACTACAGCCTGCCACTCCGTTACCTTTGCGCCCTTGACGGCGCCGCGCGTTTCAACCACTTCAAACCAGGAGAGTTCCTCCAGGCTCTCGGCCGCCTTCTTCACGGCCTCTTCAATCGCTTTCTTGTAGCTTTCCGAGGAGCAACCCACAACCCGCACTTTCTTGTAAACGCTTCCATCCATTGGAATCTCCTTATAAAAACGTGTCTTAACATCCTGAAACCAAGGCCTTCATCTCCACCACCGCCGTCTCCAGACCCACGAAGAGCGCCCTTGCTATTATAGCATGGCCGATGTTCAACTCGACGATCCGTTGAATTTTAACAATGGGGCCGACGTTACGATAGTCCAACGCGTGACCGGCCAGGACTTCAATCCCCAGTTTACCGGCCAGGCGAGCCGCCTCTTCGATGGCGCTTATGGCCGTCCTTCGCGCCTCTTCATTTTTCGCAACGGCATAGGAGTTGGTGTTGATTTCTATCGCCTGGACGCCGACCTTGTGTGCTCCCTTCACGTTATCAAGGTGGGGATCCACGAAGAGGCTCACGCGGATATTGTGGGAACTCAGGCGGTCAACCGCCTGTTTAAGGTATGCGGCGTTAAGGATGACGTCAAGGCCGCCTTCCGTCGTAACCTCGTTGGGGCGCTCCGGGACCAGCGTAACCTGCCAAGGCTGAATGGACGCCGCAATCTCCGTCATCTCCTTGGTTGCCGCCATTTCTATGTTCAACCTCGTGGAGATGGTTCGCTTCAGCATATCCACGTCACGGTCCTGGATATGCCTCCTGTCGCCGCGCAGGTGCACCGTTATGCCGTCGGCCCCGGCCAGTTCGCAGAGAACGGCGGCGTGAACGGGATCGGGTTGAAAACCCATGCGCGCCTGGCGCAACGTAGCCACGTGATCAATGTTAACACCGAGTTTCATCTTCTCGCCTCTCAAAAAAATGGGCAAAAGCCTTACTCCGGACCAAGCTCTCCTTCCAGAACAGGACGAAGCCGCTCGATTACCCCCGCAACCCTCTCCTCCGAATCGGCTTCAACCATCAGGCGAATCAGAGGTTCGGTGCCGGAATACCTCAACACGATGCGGCCCTCTTTCCCCAAACATTCTTCCTCGTGGGAGACCGCATCCCGAATAGCAGGGCGTTCTTCAATCAGGATCTTCTCTCTGACCGGGATATTCAACAAAACCTGCGGATAGGGCTCTATCCCATCGGCCAGCACTTCCATGCCCCCATTGCCACGCGCCAGGGCCGCGTACGCCATGGCGCTCAATAATCCATCTCCGGTTGTTGCTTCGTTGAGAAAGAGTACGTGGCCCGAGGGCTCTCCGCCCAACACGCCCCCGACTTCCCGCATTCGCTGTAAGACATAACGATCGCCAACCGGAGCGCGGTGAAAGCCTATCCCCTTCTCCGCCAGGGCCTTTTCGAGCCAGAGGTTGCTCATCACCGTACCAACCACGCACCCACCGTGAAGTTCACCCTGTGCAGCCATTTGGCAAGCCTTCCAGTATAGCAAGTAGTCTCCGTCAAGACGCTTGCCCGAAGGCGTTATCGCTATGCAACGGTCAGCGTCGCCGTCAAAGGCGAAGCCCATATCGGCACCCGACCCTGTTACCGCAGCCGCCAATCTTTCAGGCGCTTGGCTCCCACACTGGTGGTTGATGTTTCTCCCGTCCGGAGAACAGAAAACCGCCTCTACGTCGGCGCCTAGTTTCCTGAAAAGAGCCGGCGCTATGCGGTAGGCGGCGCCGTTCGCGCAGTCGAGGACCAACCTGACGCCATCTAGCTCCTTACCCCGCCATAGGGATAGCAGGCCCTCAAGGTATCGCTCCTGCCGGTGCAGGCCAGCTTCCCTTTCTCTCGGCCGGCATTCCTTCCCGAAGGCGCCGGAAAAGGATTCAAGAATCGTCTCTATCTCCACTTCCGTTTCATCAGGGAGCTTGAAGCCTTCCCCGGAGAAAAACTTTATCCCGTTATCCCTATACGGGTTGTGCGAAGCGGAAACCATTGCGCCGAAGGTGTAGTCTTCTTTTGCGCAAAGCCACGCCACACCCGAGGTGGGAAGAACACCCGCGAAAGAAACCGCAACACCCTCCTCTTCCAGGCCCTGCATGAGGGCTTCGCTTATCCAGCCGCTTGATTCCCTGGGATCCATACCCACGACGGCGGAAGCCCCGGCAGCACCCAGCACGACGCCGGCCGCCCGTCCCAGGGCGAAGACGGTGGAAGTATCCAACGGAAAGTCGCCGGCGCGACCCCTGAAACCATCCGTGCCGAAATACCTTCTCTTCATGACCCCGATGCCCCGGATAACCCCGATGGCCCCGGCTCTACTACGGGAGCCATCGAAGTCGCCGCCTCCACGTACTGCCGACTCCAGCCCGTTATCTTAACCTGATCCGCCAGGTCGGGGTTGGAGAGGCGAACCGCCGGGCGAAGCCTGTATGGTTCTACCCTGGGTTTTAAGTGAATTACATTCACCTCCGCCACGAAGTCTTCCGGGCGCAGGCTGTTGATCAGGCTTGCCGGTCCGTCCACCATTACCTTCAACACGGCGGGCTTGACGATGAATCGTCCCTTGGCGTTCAAGATCTGAATGACAACCGGGCCTATCGTCCTTTGGATTCTTTTTTCTCCTATGGCAACGCTAAGCAAAAAAAGCTGCGCACTCTTCACCGTGATGCCTGCAATCCCTTTCAAGTCAGGCGTTACGGACACCTGGAAATCCTGGTCGTGGCCGTCGAGCACCACGGCATGGGTGGGAAGACTCTTGATTCCGTGAACGACGCTTTCAGGACCCTCAACCAAGGCCTCAGGGGGCGCTATGGACCAGTCGAGAAGCTGCCTGTCCTTTGGGACGCGGCCTTTAAACACCGCCTTCAATGGTATACGCACGGAAATTCTCTTATCAAGGCTAAAATGAAGAACACCGGGATACACCTTAACGAAGGACACTGAACCGGGCAGCCTCACGTCCGATCTTCCTATGGATAACAATTGGGGCCCCGGGACAAGATTGCCCACGTCAACGCTGACGTCCACATCCCCCTCCTTGACCCTGCTCAGCACTTCCGGAGAACCCTTGAACTCCACGGTAACCACGGAAACAAGGTCGGCGCCCGATATCATCATGCCCTCCGGCACACCAGTGAAGTTCAGGGGGGCTTGGAGATCCTTCAGGGAGTTCTGGCCGGATATGGTGTAGGCCCAGAATACAGCGGACACAACGAGAGCAAACACCAAGAGCCATACGGACTGCTTTCCGGGAAACACAAGCCTTGCGGCGCGTCTTATCTCAGCCTTCAACCGCTTTCCCTCCCATCAGGCGGGTAATCCGGGCGGCCAACTCATCGATGGAGGAAACGCGCTGGATAACGCCCTCCACGACAACCGAAACCTCTCCACGTTCCTCGCTGACCACTATGCAGAAAGCGTCGGTCTGCTCTGTCGCCCCCACGGCCGCCCGGTGGCGCGTGCCGAATTCGGCCGGCAGCGGGCTTGAAGATATCGGAAGCAAACAGTTGGCGGCCTTGATAACGCCCTCGACAATGATGACCGCGCCGTCGTGGATGGGTGTTCCAGGGTAAAAAATGGTCACAAGGAGAGCCCGGCTTATATCGGCGTTAATCTTTACGCCCGTTTCAATAAAATCTTTCAAGCCCTGCGTTCTTTCAAAGAGGATCAATGCCCCCTGTCTCTGCTGCACAAGTGAAAAGCAGGCGTGCGACGCCTCGCGCGCCACGCGCTCAGTTATGCCCAACACCGTTTTTCTACCGAAGAAAGCGCTGCCCGTCGATGCAAGAACCTTGCGTATAGGATCCTGGAAGAGCACGATGATGGCGAAGGGGACGTAGAAAAGCAGATTCTGGAGCACCCGGTGGGTGGCCGTAAGACCAATCCATCCCGCAAGGGCGTTCGCTACGACCAGAACGAAGACTCCTATTATCATCTGCACCGCGCGGGTCCCGCGAACCTGTCTCAGTACGAAAAAGAGAAGCAGGGCCACGGCGAGCACATCCACTACGTCGAGCCAGTGCACTCCGCGGACGGTAAGTATATGTATGGCTTCCTGCATACGGTCCTCCGGATGCTCAAGTATGCCCCCATCAGCGGCTCCGGTCAAGGTCAATCCAGCCGCGCGCAACGTACTAAAGAGCCCGCGAAGAAGGCCGAACCCGCCGACTGGCGCAACAAAGATAAAGAACATATATTATTGGTGACGGGGAGGGCGCCATGGCAAAGGTGAAAGGATCCGCGATAAAGGCTTCCTTGGTCTATCTTCATGACCATTTGGACGAAACGGGTTTCAGCAGGGTAATGGACGAACTGGAACCCGGTTTGAAAGAACTCTTCGAAGGCCCCATCCTCCTTAGCAACTGGTATGAATTCAACGCCCTGACGGAGTTGATGAAACACGCCGCCTCATATCCCACGGGATTTACCGATCGTTCGATCGCCTGGGAGATGGGGCGCTTCTCCGCGGAATACGGCCTGAAAAGCATCTACCGCATCTTCTTCAGGGTTGCGGATCCCGGTTACATCATCAGGAAAGCATCACAGGTTTTTGCGGGCTACTACAGCAGCGGCGCCATGGAAGTGGAAAAGTCTCAAAAGGGCCTTGCCGTTTTAAGACTTAGCGATTTCGACGAGCCCAACGAACTCTTTTGCGATCGAGTCCGGGGCTGGATGGAGCGCACCCTTGAACTCTGCGGCGCCAAAAACTGCACCGTCGGCCACCCAAAGTGCATGGCAAGAGGAGACACCCATTGTGAATACGTGGGGCGGTGGGAATAAGTGAAAAACGGAAGACCGGCAATCCGGTCCTCCCGGTTTCCCTCTTGCTTTGGTAAATCACTTGGAGTTATAGTTAGTTTTTACGCTGGAAGCAGACCAGCGCTTTAGAAAACACCTTGGTTACACGGAAACCGTTCCGTGCCTTTCATTAAGGAGTCGCCGAAGGATGAAGAGAAAAGACCGTAAACCCAACCACTGTTCAAGCAAAGACACCCCCAAAATTGCCGTATTGGTGATGCTCGTGGGCGCATTGCTGCTCTTCTCCGGGTTGAGCCTGGCTACCCAAGCCCAACTGAAGCCGCTGAAGAAGTCGCGCCCCAGCCAACTCAAAGCCCTACAAACCCAACGGAGGGTGGCTAACAAGGTTACCCCCAATGGTCCCAAACCTGTCGTCGAGGTTATGGAGAAAACCACCTTCGACTTCGGTTCATTCTGGGCGGCTAATGGCGCCAAGCACTCCTTTAAGCTAAAAAACAAGGGAGACGCGGTTCTTAAAATCCTGTCCGTAAGACCTGGCTGAGGATGCACGCTAGCGGGTAGTTACCCGCACGAACTGGAGCCGGGGAAGACCGGCGAGTTTCCCTTTTCCGTCAATACGAAAGAACTCCACGGGAAGTTCACGAAGAGCATCCGGATCACCACCAACGATCCCGTTACGCCACAGATCCTCCTTCGTCTTACGGGGGAGTGCAAGCAGTACATTGAACTCATTCCATCGCGCATCAACTTTGGAAGGATGATAGAGGGCCAAAGCGGCGAGAGAACGATCACCATCAAGAACAACACAAAGCAACACATGAAAATCAAACTGAAGAAAGCCATTGGCGCTCCCCTCTTCAAGAGGAAGCTTACCAAGATAAAGCGTGGTCAATTGTACCGGCTTACCTTGCGGTTGAGCCCTCCGTACAAGGTGGGGTTCCAACGCGAGCAGATACAGCTGGAAACAAACATCAAGCATGAAAAGACGCTGTCAATCTGGGCGATGGGATACGTCTCACCTCGTGTTGCCGTACAGCCGCCTTACATCCGGGTCAGCGCCAACCGCGCGAACCAACCCTTCAGAACCCAACTGCGCGTCATCAACTACGGTAAGAAACCGGTAAAGGTGCTTGGAGTTTCCAGCCCGGCGCCGCAAATCAAACTGACGTTGAAGACCAACGTAGCGGGCAAAAACTACAGCGTGCTGATAGACATTCCGAAGGACTACAATATCCCCCCGCAGGGAACATCCATCACCATAAAGACCGATGATACGAAAAGGCCGGTAATCAACGTCCCCGTGCGTTCTTTCAGGCCCTATCCGCGCCGTGGGCCTTACAAACGCTTGAACAACCGGATAATGCGGCGCAAACCGACGCAGTCGCCGAAGGCTTCAACGTCCAAAATAACGCCGAAGAAATAGCGACTTAGCTACCGCGAGAGGAGGCGGGGCTCCTGCCCCGCCTCTTTTTTTCACTTCCGATAATATCGCTGATAAGGCCTTCAATGTCGCACAGCTCCAAGCTTATGAAAGCGAGGTCTGGTTTGGCGCCAACCAGCACTATCGCGGCGCCTATAATCCGTTCAGTTGGCTAACCAACCATCGTGTTCTCTGTGCGCACCATGACCAAAAACCCTTAAATATTTGCGCCCGCTCTCCTCCCCGCTGTTCCCGCTGGAATACGTGTTAGAATGGTTTTGGTTGGGAGCTGGGTCGCGCTTTGAGGGCGCGGTACAACCCTTCCCGGACTCCATGGAGATCAAATGAGGGACCGAACCCTTAACAGCATTTTGGGATACCCGCACACTCCCGAGAATCCTCTGTTCTCCTTGATGCCACGGAGGGTTTACAACCTACTGATAGTTGCCAGCCTTTACGACAGCTTTACGATAATGGAGGAGGGCAGGCTGGCCGAGGTACTGGTCTCCGATTACCTTTCACTAAACCTCCGCTTTCCCCCGAGAATAGAAAGGGTATCAACGGCGGAGGAGGCATTGAAAAGGCTGAAGAAAGTTTCCTTCGACCTGGTTATCTCGATGCCCCGAGTCGGAAAAATGGACCTTAGGGAGTTCGGGCTCGCCCTGAAAAAGATCTCTCCCGACCTGACGTTAGTGCTTCTCGCGGGCAGCGCCAAGGAACTGGGGCGTTTTCAATCTATTAGCAAGGATCCGTGCATCGATAGGGTCTTTCTGTGGCAGGGGGATGTCAGGCTTTTCCTGGCCATTATCAAGCTCATAGAAGACCGCAATAACGCCTGGCACGACGCGCGAATAGCGGGCATCAAGAGCATCATTCTTATTGAGGACTCTCCCCTCTTCTACTCTTCATACCTTCCAATCCTCTATACCGAGGTGGTGAACCAAACCCAGGCACTGATGGCGGACGGCGTTAACAGGATGCAGAAGATGATGCGTATGCGCGCGCGACCCCGCATTCTCCTCGGCACGACCTTCGAAGAGGGACTGGAACTCTATGAACGTTACAGGGACCACATACTGGGCTTTATTCTGGACGCCTCTTTTCCGAGAATGGGCAAACTGGACCACAACGCGGGCATTGATTTTCTCCATCTGGTCAGGGAGGAGTCCCCCGACATTCCCATCCTGGTTCAGTCGGGTTCCTCGGACAAGGCCCGCGAGATAGAGACCTATGGAGTTAAGTTCATCGACAAGCACTCGCACAACCTGCTGGCCGAAGTAAAAACCTTCATGCGTGAAGACCTGGGGTTCGGAGATTTTATCTTTCGCATGCCCGACGGCACCGAAATAGCCAGGGCCCACGACCTGGTCAGCCTTTCCACGGCCATAGAGAAAGTTCCCGATGAATGCCTGATGTACCACGCCGGGCGGGACGATTTTTCCATGTGGTTTATGGCGCGCACCGAATTCGACATGGCTGCTGCTCTCAGACCTCGTAAGGCGGAGGACTTCGAGGGTCCCCAGGCAATCCGTTCCCTGCTGCTGAAAGCTCTTCGATTCACGAGAGAACAGTCAAGAGCCGGCGTCGTGGCGGAGTTTTCGCCGGACACCTTCGAGGGTGGAGAGGGCTTTGTCAAGATCGGTGGCGGCTCTTTAGGCGGGAAGGGTCGCGGCCTGGCCTTCATAAACTCTCTCTTCAACACTTACAGTGTAGAAGACCACTTCCCCGGTATTCGCATAAGCATTCCCTTTACGGCCGTTGTCGCTACCGACGTCTATGACCGTTTCCTCGAAAAACACGATTTGCTGAGAAAAGCAATCGAAGAGGAAAACGATGGTGTGATTACCCGCGATTTTCTCCAATCCCGACTGCCCGATGAGGTAACGAACCAACTCCGGATTTTCCTGGAAAGGGTGCGATTCCCTTTGGCGGTGCGCTCATCGAGCCTCCTTGAAGACGCTTCCTACCAGCCATTCGCGGGCATCTACCAAACCTACATGATTCCGAACAACAACGAGGATATAGAGGTTCGCCTGAGAGAACTTAGCTGCGCGATCAGGATGGTCTACGCCTCCACCTTCCATTCCAACGCCAAGGCGTATATAGAAGCCACTCCAAACCGGCTGGAGGAAGAAAAGATGGCAGTGGTGATACAGCAGGTTGTCGGACGCCGCTTCGATGGTTATTTCTACCCGAACTTCGCTGGAGTCGCACGCTCCGTCAACTTCTATCCCATAGGAGGAACCAAGCCCGAAGAGGGAATAGTATCCGTTGCCCTCGGCCTTGGCAACACGGTGGTGGAGGGTGGAAGGTGCGTTCGCTTCTGCCCCGCGCACCCGCGCAAGCCGATTCAATCTTTCTCCACGGAGGAATACCTCGAGAACTCCCAGAGAACTTTCTTCGCCATGGATCTGAAGCTGCCGGGTCCCCGCGGCAAAGTCTCCGACTTCGACAGGTTCGGTTCCGTTTCGCTGGACCTCTCGGTTGCCGAGAAACACGGCACGCTATCCCCCGTTGGTTCCGTCTTCTCTCCCGACAATAACGCCATATACGACGGGGTTTCCAGGCGGGGCGCCCGGCTGGTAACGATGGCGGGTGTTCTCAAGGGCAAGATTTTCCCACTGGGCGAAGTGCTGGCTCTACTCCTCAAGATAGGTGCCGCGGCATCTTCCTGCACCGTCGAAATGGAATTCGCCGTAAAACTTTCCGACGATCCCGCCAAACCTCATGAATTCGGTTTCCTCCAAATCCGGCCACTGGTCTTCGGCAGCAGCGTGGAAGAGATACAACTCGAAGGCGTGGACCGGGATAGAGCCATTTGCGTTGCGCATAGCGCCCTTGGAAACGGGTTTAGAGGCGATATATCAGACCTTGTATACGTCCGCCGGGACACCTTCGATCGCTCCAAAACAGCCCTCATCGCAATGGAGGTCGGGGAACTCAACCTTAAGCTGAAAAAACGTCGGCAGCCCTTCGTACTCATCGGCCCCGGCAGGTGGGGTTCGGCCGACCCGTGGCTCGGGATACCGGTACAGTGGAGCCAGATATCCGGCGCGCAGTCCATCATAGAAACGGACCTCGAAGATATCCATGTCGAACCCTCCCAGGGTTCCCACTTCTTCCAGAACATCGTGTCCCTCGGCGTTGCCTTTCTCTCGCCCAACCTGAAGAAGGCACAGGACGTGCTCGATTGGGACTGGCTCGACTCCCAACCCGCCAGGGAAGAGACGGAACACCTCAGGCACCTATCCTTTGACAAACCCATGGAGATAATACTGAACGGCAAGAAAAGCTTCGGAGTCGTCATGAAACCGGGGCAAGGCAGGAACATGCTACGCCAATGAGGCTTGTAGAGTTATTATTACCAGGGACATTATATGGTCTACCTTACGCTGTGTATTGAACCGCGGGATGTTTGAAGAAGTCTCATATTACCTTGGAGCCTGTTGCACGACTCCGGTATTGACGGAATACTGATATAGGTATATGATAA
>CAZIBS010000059.1:0-14533 GCA_964537405.1 uncultured Thermoanaerobaculia bacterium
ATTCCGGACAAGCCCTGCCTGCGCCTGCCTGTGCGATGCCCGACCGCGATCGTCCCAGCTCAGGCGGGCACGCAGACAGGCCGCGTTGCAACGCGACGCGGCAGGCAGGCGGAATAACGTCTCTTTCCCCTCATCCTAACAAACGAAGCACGTCCAGGATTTGGAATGACGCCCCTCCTTTCTCCTACCTCTTCCGGCAGAGAACGGTGTAGGGGCAGTTGTTGCAAAGGGCGGGAGAGCGGGGCACCGCTTCGAAGGGAACGGAGGGGTCGAGAATTTCGCCGACGATGATTTTAATGCAGGGCTTAAAAACCCGTTCCATCCATTCTTCAGCCGCCTCCGGACCAGCGGAGAAAAGCGTGTCCTCACCGTAGCCCGGCTTCTTGAGGGAGAGATAGCTTGCGTCGATCTCCGAATAGTTATCCATCCCCTTTTCAACCTTGATCATCTCGACATAGAGGGGAAGCTGGAAGGAGTGCAACCGTTGGTAAACGGCCTCCCTGTTCCCATCAACACTCTCCACCCGGGAAATGCCCGGCAGCTTCGGGGCTGTGCCGCTCTTGTAATCGATAACCAGCAGCCTCTGCTCAAACATTTCCACGCGGTCGGCCCTGCCCTTGAAAGCTACCATCGCATCCCCTACGGTCATCTTCGCGCCCAGGCCGGCTTCTACGCCCACGAGTTTCGACTCGCCGACCTTCTTCGCGCGTTCCTTCTCCCCTTCCAGCAGTTTTCTCAGGCGGGTGAGGGCTACCCTCTTCAGGAGACCGCCGCTACCGCTCTCCGGAAAAACCTTCCTTACCACGTCCTCCAACGCCGCGAGCATCTTGTCGTAAACCCGGGTTGAGAGGAATTCCCCTACGTGGGGCCTGTAGAGAAGGGCGAGCGTCCCGTGAAGAAGCGTTCCCACCTTTCTCGCATCCATTTCCGCCGACAGCTCCTCCGGCTCCTTCAGCCGTGCGACCGAGCCGTAGTAAAAGCTCATGGGACATCTTAAGTAGGCGTCCAACTCCGTAGGAGCATAAGAGTGAGCTTGCAACCTTTCGACGAGGGCAGCCTTGCTCCTTGGAGGCACAGCCTCTCCCACGTTCCTGCCGAAGTGGAAGGAGAACGCCTTCGGGGTCGGCTCTTCCTTGCCGGAGTTGCGGTGGTACCGGTAGAGGAGTTCTTCAACGAAACGGGACCGCGGCGCTTCGGGGACCTCGCGGTAGAGAATTCGCGCTCCCCTGCAGGAGGAGAGCAGCCTCATAAAGTGGTAGCGGGAGACCTCAACCCTTTCTTCGTAACCCGGTAGGCCGAGGGCTCGGCGGACGATTGGCGGCAGTACCGGGTCCGCCGCACCAACGGGGGGCAGAACTCCCTCGTTGGCGTCGAGAATAAGAACGTTTTCAAAGGACTGTGCCCTGGTTTCGAGGAGACCCAGAATCTGCAATCCCTTCAGTGGAAGGCCCGTAAAGGGAACCGCGGCCGCCGAGAAGTGGGCGCGGAAGAGTTGGTTGAGAAGGGCAAGGTCGCCGAAGGCTTCATCGGCAACTCGGAGGGCGGCGAGTTCCCCGAGGCAGCCTGCCGTTTTGCCGAAGAAGTTGCCGAAGAAGGGGTGTTTAGGAGCGGGTGAGTATTCGGCCAGTTCCGCGACGATCTTAAGGAGTGCGTTTGCCAGCTCGCCGACCGTAGAGGCACGGCTCGGAACATCCACAAAGAGTTTGCGCAGGCGACAGAGGGCGACCGAAGCCTCCGTGCTCTTCAGGGCGCCGCCGGTTTTCCTTTCCACGGTGTCCAGGAGTTCCGCGTCGTTTTCAAGCGCCTCCGGTTCGAGCCATAGCATCCCTTTCTCCTTGAGGTGCGCCTCTACGGAGTGAACGAGGATGCGCGTTTCTTCTGAGGAGCGTTCTCCGTCATTGTCGGGACGCCGCCGGAGGTTTTTCACGTAGGGGTGCAAGAGCAGTTTTAGGTAATCCGGCGCGCGGAGCCGACCGTCACGGCGGTTTTCCGCGAGAAGCATAACCTCATTGAGGAGCGAGTAGAGGGGGGTTCGGGTTAGGGGATAGCCCATGGTTACGTTATAGGGAATGTCGAGCCCGCTCACCGCCTCCCAGAGGAGCGGAACGAGCGGTGCGGGGTCGGGAAGAACCACGGCGGTTTTTGACGGATCCTCCATCTTTAGAAGGCCAAGAATATCTCCAGCGCACACCACCTCGCCATGAACGGAGGGAAGGGCGTGAAACTCCAGCTCGGGAAAGACCGAAGGCGCATTAACTTCCCCGTTCTTCGGAACAAGTTTCAACTCCTTTTCCATTGTCTTAAAGGCCTTCCACCTCCGCCCGTCGTGGTGGCGGTATATGGAAACGCCGGAGACGTCATCAAGTGCCTTGATTAGCGCCACCTCGCCGCCGAAAAGGGCGAAGAGGCCCACGAAAACCGTCCGTGAACGGGGTTGATAGAGTCCGTTCCCTATCCTCTTAAGCGCCCTGTCGTAGAGCATTCCTCTGGTAAAGAGAGCCTCCCGCTCCATCCTGATGCGAAAGCCTTCGCGCAGCTCCGGCAACTTTCTATAGAAGAGGCGCGCGGTGTCCGACAGAGAAGCGATTTCCCCCATTTCGGAGAGTTGCCTGAGTGTTGGGCCGGAGACACCTTCACGATCCAACTCGTCCATCGCCTTCAACCAGGCCACCCCCCACCTATAGAAGGAAGATAGGTTCCCGGTGATCCCGGCGACCTTTCCCTTCAGCACCTTGCGGGCAACTTCGTAAAGGAAAAAGACCGCGTCCGCTTCGGCGGCCATGCGTTCCTCTCCAACCCCGGCGATTTCGTGGAGGAGCCCGTTCATGGTCGTCACGCGCGGCGCCAGGCAGGCGCGTTTCCTCTCCCGCACCCACGCCAGGTTGAAGGCCTGACCGGCGCGCTTGCCGGGAAAGACAACGGTAAGGGAGTCCGGTGCACTGTCTCGCAACTCACGCGCGACGAAGGAAAGGAGGTCTACCGAAACTGGAACGTCTATCAGCCCGGCCATGGAACCTCCTTCACCTCCAGTTTGTCCACGTATACGAGGAAAGCTTTTATAGGGCGTCCTGGATATATCCTGGTGAGGAGGCGGCAGTAACCCAGGAGCTGCGCGGAGTGTTTCTTCGTCTCCGGATCACCCGTCTTCCAGTCGATAATTGTCAAGCCTTCGGAACCGTAGAGGAGCCGGTCTACGACGTGGAGCCTTCCCTCTTCGTCGAGGATGGAGAGTTCGTTGCGTACCTTCGTCCGGTCGAAAGCTTCCATGAAGGGCCGAATCGATGGCTCTTTAGCCATACGCTTCAATAGCAGGGCGATCTCCTCCACCTCTTGAGGCGTTGCGCCTTCGCATTCCAGGGCGGCGGCGGTCTCCTCCTTCGACGTGGCTCCCGCTTGAAGGGCCAGATGAACCAGCGTTCCCCTTCGCGAGGCCAAACGGACCTCCGTGGAGGAGAGTGGACCTCCCTCCCTCTTGCTTATTTCCAGGTGCTTCACCCACTTCCATCCCGGCGAGCGTTGCTTCGGCGGGTGTTCCTTCGGCGTGCCGACGGCGCTTTGACTCATCTGCGTCTTGTTGCCGAGAACCAGCGGCGCCTCCTCCGGGATATTTATGGGAACCTGCTTTTTGCCCTTGAGAAGCCGTTGCGATTCCAGCTTCCTTGAGGGAAGGTAGACGTAGAGTTCGTCCATGGCGCGCGTCAGAGAAACGTAAAAGAGGTGGAGTTCCTCAAAGAGGCCTTCTTTGAGTCCCTCTATATCCTTCTCGTGTAATTGATCGTTCCACCTGGCCAGCTTCTTGGTAATGCTCACGGGGATCTTGGTTTCGGCCGTTTCCAGCATGGTCCACCGCCGACTCTTTACTTCCATGTACGGAAAGGGAAGGATAACAACCGGAAATCCCAGGCCCTTCGCCTTGTGGACCGTCAGCACCCTTATGGCGCCGGGCTTATCGTGGAGGGGAACCATCAGCTTGTCGGCGTTATTCCTGTTCCCGTAGAAGGCGATGAAGTCGCCGAGGCTGGTCTTCCCATCGTCTTCCAGCGTTTTCAGGCACTCCAGGAGGTGATAAAAGAAGGCCTCGAAGGCGTGAAAGCGTTTACGGAGATCGAAGCGCGCCAGTAGATCCTGGACGAGATCGTAGGGAGTCTGGTAGCCGACGGAACGGAAGGAGGGTTCAATCCACTTCCGCCACACCTCTTCGTACTCCTTTTTGAAGCGAAGGTAGAGCGCCTTCTCCCGGTTATTGCTCTTCTCTTCAATAAGGCCATGGAAACACTCCCTCGAAAAACCGGTCGCGCCGTTGAAGACGGCGCCGCCTATAAAGTTCGCGAAGGAGAGGTCGTCAACCGGCGAATCGAGAAAGGTGAGGAATCCCACGAGTTCCCGTACCGGTTGGCATGAGTCCAGAGAAAGGGTTGCCTCGGAGACGACAGGCTTGCCCTCTTCAAGCAGGATCCGGCTACAGATAGAGGCTTCTCTGTTGGTACGCACGAGAAAGGCTATGTCACCATAGCCGTATTCCCTTTCAAGGAGGTTCTCTACTATTTCCGTCGAAGCCTTGCGCACCAGCCATGCCTTTGCTTCGTCGGTGTTGAGTTCCTTACCGTCTTCTTTCCCGGTAACGGCTATGGATTCCACGCGGACAAAACCGCCCTCCCGGACGGCCTTCTGATCCGCGTCCCTGAACTCCTCCACGATGGAATCCAGGTTTTCTTCGATGAGTTTTCCAACGTCATCTTTCTTCTTCCTGCCATTCTTATCCAACAGCGCCCACTTCGCCCACTCTCCGAGCTTTTTCTCAGAAAAAACCTCCCGGAAGAAGTCAACCAGGACCTTGCGGCTCCGGCGGTTCGTGTTAAGAGAATCATCAATCGGTTCGACCCGCAGTTCACCCGTGATTTCTCCGAAGAGACGCGAATCTCCTCCCCTGAAACCGTAGACAGCCTGTTTCACGTCGCCTACTATGAAGAGCGAGCCCCCGACGGAAAGCGCCTCGACGACAAGCGGCCGGAGGGTTTCCCACTGCACAAGGTTGGTGTCCTGGAACTCGTCGAGGAGAAAGTGGCGTATTCGCTCTCCCCAGTAGAAGTAAGCGGCCGGCACACCTCCACCACCCAGAAAATCCTTGAAAATGAAGGGAAGCGATTCCAGCAAAAAGCGGTTCTCTTCGCGTAGCCGACGAGTTATCGTCCCTTCAACGCGGTCGAAGACCTCCAGGAAGGATAGGGAGGAGACAGTCGCACCGGCGATGGCGTAGGCCGAAAGTTTCCTGCGGAAACCCCTCCACAGCTCTTTCATCTCCGGAGTAACGGCGCGGCGGTATTCACTCGCCACCACGGCTTCCAGCGCCTCCTTGGAAAAATAGTTGGATTTTAGAAGGGCCAGGTTACCCCTTTCGCAAAAATCTACCAGCTCTGAGGCCAGCGCCGGCTTCCGTGAAATCGTCTTCAGCGTTCCCCCGGTGAAGAGTTCAGCCAGCTCCTTCGCGTCGGCGACAGCACCTTCCTGAATGGCTGAAAGCCCATTCAAATCCGGGGACACGGGCTTGAAGGCTTTCCCGGTCCTGGCCCTGAGGGCGCGCAGCGCTTCTCCTATCTTGAGGAACTCCTCGCCCACGTCCCAGCCGAGTTCCTGCCTGACGGTGAGTATGCGCTGGACGATACGATCGAAGTTATCCGCCAGCACGGCGTTTCTTTCCGCCTCGTCGAGGAGTTCCCTTAACGCTTGCTCCGCTACGGGTTTCGTATCCACGACCGGTTCCCCGCCGGGCGGCAGACCAACTTCAAGCGCAGCACCGTGGGCCAAACCAACGAGGAAGGAGTCTATGGTTTTAACCTGAAAACTCCTGAAGTCGTTGAATATCTCCTCCAGCTTCTCCTCCGCCCGTCTGCCGAGTTCCTCCACACCGAGGCCTAGCTTCCGCCGCAGCCAACCGCTCACTCCATATATTTCATCACGGAATGCGAGCGCCTTGAGCCACGAAAGAATGCGGGACTGCATCTCTGAAGCCGCTTTGTTCGTAAAGGTTACGGCGAGCAGGCCGGGAAGCTCCGATCTTCCGGTCCCGTCCGACAGGAGTATCTTAAGGTAGCGCAAGGCCAGGGCGTGGGTCTTACCCGAACCGGCCGAGGCCCTCATCCTGATGACTTCGGATACAACCGGGTCGTCCGTACTCATATCTCCTTTTTCCATGGTCCGCCACCTTTTACAGGATTCAGCACCGGGATTTTTATCCAGGCCTACGGGATGGAATGGTCGATATACCGGCTTACATTATCCGTAGTTGAGGATACACATCCTCGGGAATCTCTCAAAATTGCAGGACCATCGGGATGCCGCGCCGGGCGGAACCCCGCTCACAATGACGGCACGGGATGGTTTTGCAGGGTAGCCGGCGGACGAATGATTCTTCGTCGCAACGGTCACTTTGTCGAATCGCCAAGGACCGAGGCCGATAGCGAAAGATCGCTGGGGAAGTCGCCCCGGCGGCCCCTTGAGGCGAGCGTGTACCCTTCTTCGGTGGGCTGATAGAAGAAAGGTTGGCCGAAGGGGTCTTCCATGCGTCTCATGGGAATGTAGCCGTTCCTTACGAGTACCTTGATGGAAGAGGGTAAACGAGAGTTTTTCATCTCGTATAGGGTTATGGCGCCCGCTATCTGTTGAAGTTCTTGCTGAGTCTGCAATATCTCCCTGTCCTGCTTGAGCGGGCCGTTCATCCACGGCATGTGATCAAGGGGATGAAAGGGGATCAGAACAAGAGAAACGGCAATCCAGCCCCAAAAAACTGGCGCCAGGAGTCTCTCAAGGACGGCCGAAGAGAGCGGGAAGCGCCGCTTCTCAACACCTTCCGCCGCCTCCTCCTTGGAAAGCGGTCTGATGAGCTGCCGGTTGATCAATTCGAACAGCGCTTTACAGGCGTCAAATTCGTTGTGGCCGCTCCTGTCTATTATCTCCTGAACGGTAAATATTCCGTTAATGTTCTGATAGACCGACATCTCTCCCTGGGAGAGCCGTACCGCCCCGTATACATCTCCTTCTTCCGTTTCCTTCTCCGGAGCCTGCTTTGGTTTGTCGAGGTCTTCTCCGAAGAGGCCCTCCATCGGAGGAATGTCCACGTCTGTTGCCAGGACGGGTGGCGTGGGAAGAGGTATTTTCTCGAGGACAAGGTCAAAGGAAGGAATCTTTTTTTCTATGAGGGGCCACTCGTCGAGCATCCTGATTCCTTCCATCACGATGCTCTCCGTGGCCATGGGAATCACGTTGCCCTTGTCGTACTCAACGGAATCCTTGGGCTCGAAGTTGTACTCTCCGTCCCTCCACCTGAAGAGTCGGAATACGGTCTGCTGCATCTGGGTGGCCAGGGCGGCGCGAAGGCTCTCCGAGTCGATAAACTCTTCCCCGACGAGTATGTAACCCAACCTCTGGAGAGTTTCACGCTGAATCTCCAGGGCTTTTGTAAGTTCCTCCTTGGAGATGCGGCCGGTCTTCACGAGTACGTGTCCAAGACGATCTTCGAGCCTCTTATTCAAGGATTCGGCGCCGACCACGCTTCCTTCATAAAAGGTGACCGTGACTACGTCCACTTCACTCCGCAGGGTAAGGTAGCCCGTCTTCTTTTGGAGGGAAATAAGCTGAAAGATGTCCGAGAGGTTAAAGTCTTTTAACGTACCGGCCAGAGCCATGGCTAACCCCTGATTCCCTGCGGCGCCGACATCGGTGGACGGCGTAGGGCCGATGGAATCCCGAAGATGCACCAGATAACCAGGGCCAATCCCCCGGCAAAAACGAGGTATCCCGTATGGAGCGGCGTGGTAGGCACGTTGGCGTTAACGGAGATGGGCAGAAAGAAAAGCCTTGAGATGAATCCGGCTATGAGACCGCACCACAAGAAGAGGAGCACAAAAGCCGACACGTGACGTTCATTAAGGAAATGCGCGGCGCCGGGAGCAAGAAGGCCAAGAACAAGCCTTCTTATCCGGCGAGTCTTGCGGAAGTGTTCCACTTGGTAGTTCTTCTTCAGCTTTGCCTCGGGAGAGACGCCGTCCTGCCTTATGTACAGGTGGACGCACTGAGAGCAGAAAGATTCGAATTCCAACGATGTCTTACACCTGGAGCAGAAGGGCTGGCCGCACTTGTTGCAGGCATGGGCGAAGAATCCGCTTCCTTTAACAAAGACGGCAATCATGGCTCCAAGAACGAACAGGAAAGACCAGAGAGAAAAAGCTGGTTGGAAGACCATGGAGAACCATGATGAACCCGGTTTGATGGCGCTTGACAGGCTGTTCCGCCCCTTTGCTGCCAGCTTGGCCGTAATGCCGCGCGTTTGCCGCAGGCTGATACGCAGCAGAATGGGGCTCCAATCTTCGGACTGGATCAGATTGTGGGCCCTGAAGAGGTTGACGTCCAGCTTGCGCGCCGCTGTCTGGTCCTCCTGAGAACCGGTGAAGTTAAAAACCTTGTTCTTTGCAATGGAGCGATTGAAGTAGGCCGCCGCCATGCCGGATTGGATTTTCAAGGCGTTAGAAAATTGCTGGATCGCTTCCTGGTAGCGATTCTCGTAGAAGTATATGCAGCCGAGGTTGTTTGCCACGGCCGCATCGCCCGGATAGTCTTTTTGGAGTGTGGACAAGAGGTTTTCCGCCTTGATATAGCTCCCGTGAAGTATGTAACGTTCGGAGAGCAGGGTGGCGAAGGTTTTGTCCAGCGGGTTTTTAGTGGAGGGGTGTCCGACCAAACCGCCGTCCAGGCTGGTATCTATCTCGTTTGCGTAGGAGCGAATATTTGAAGCTTGTGGTAGCAGGTGACTCAGGTAGAGGTTCTGGTAGGAGTAGTTGGACATGACTCCCGCGGCGATGAATAGGAGGACCGTTAGAATCGTAACAAGGCGTTCCGGCCACTTGGCGTAAAGGAGAAAAATGCCGGCCCAGTAGATAATCCACCAGAACCCGGAGAGGAAAATCAGGGCCGGGAGGAAGAGGGCTACGAGTCCCGCTATACGCACCCACTCTGAATCTCCCCCTCCAAGCCATTCCCGGACGTCGTGCCGCAGGAGCGCCTGGTACTTTACAAAAAGTAAGATCGCAATGATTCCAAGAAGCAGAAAGAGTGTGACGCGAAACCACTCGGCCAGGTTGGCGAGGGCCACCCAGCGCGTTTGAAGGTTTTTGAAGGTACTGACGAAAGAGGCTATGGTTTCATAAAGAAAGTTGCCGGATAATATGCCGCCTTTCTTTAAGCCCAGCTCCGCCAAGGCGAGGTGCGCCGCCGGATCGTGGGGCGCAAAGGAAGCGGCGTAGCGAGCAAACCGCCCGTAGGAGGTCCAATCTCCCTTTGAGCCGGCCATCCGAGCCTCCGCCATGAAGGCCGCGGCGACGTCGGGCGACGGTCTCAGCCCCCGGTTGATACAGAAGCTGGTTATTTCGGCGACGATCTGGTCCTGCTCGTCCGAGGTTTCGGCTTTATCGAAAGCCCTCATATATTTGATCAGGGTTGATATATTGTTTACGTCTACCAGTTCTTCGCGAGAATTGGCCATCTGCAGCCTCACAGCGGCGGGGTTCAGGTGCAGTATCGCGGGCTTTCCTTTGTTGGCAGGACTCCGTGCCAGAACAGGCGCGGCGTGAAACACGAAAAGGCACGTTGCGAGCAGAAAAAGTTTTTTCATGCCGAAGTTCCAGCCTCTCTAAGCGGCTCCATCTTTCTTCATGAGCTTAACATAACGTATCTTCAACTCGCCCAGGGTTTCCGCGAGAACCTTCTCCTCGGGGAGGGTCAGGTTGCCCCTGGTTTTATCGTGTAGCGTATCAAGTATGTCTATGAGGGAAGCGGCCGATTCGAGGTTGACCTCCGCCTTTCGCGCTCCCGGGTTTTGCATGGCGCCAAGGCTGATGAAACCGGAAGCGCCCAGGGAGAGCACCAAATCGGTAAAAACGGAGGTTACGCCGGATGCACTACCGGCGGAGGACTCATGGTTTTTAATCGTGGCCTCTCCGCGGTGATTGTTAGCTGTCGGCCGGGCGCCGGGCCCCGTTTCTTCAACCACTTGCCGCGGCTTCCCATCCATGTCGAAGTGGCGCTTGTCTTTAACTCGAATAGGTTCTTTTCCCTTTTCCACTAAAGCAAACCTCCCTCGCCTTACCCAGTAGCCTAACACCAGGAAGCAATCTTTTCAAGAGGCGCCCGTCGCCCTGAACTCAAGGTCGCACAACTGGGCATAGATGCCGCCGGCGGCGATGAGTTCGGCGTGGGTGCCGGCTTCGGCAATTTTTCCGCCGCCCAGGACTACGATGCGGTGGGCGTTCAGAATAGTGGCCATTCTGTGGGCTATAACCAACGTAGTCCTTCCCTTGAGGAGATTGAAGAGTGCCTGCTGTACGTAGTATTCGCTCTCCGAGTCAAGGGCTGACGTCGCTTCGTCTAAAATCAATATGGGAGGATCTTTCAGCAGCGCCCTGGCAATGGCAAGCCGCTGCCGCTGTCCTCCCGACAGTGCGAAACCGGCCTCACCTATCGAGGTGTCGTAGCCTGAAGGCATGGCGCGAATGAAGTCGTCGGCCAGAGCCCGGCGGGCCACCTCCTCGATCATCTTCCTATCGACTTTTTGCCGGCCGTAGGAGATGTTGTCGGCAACGCTTCCGTCAAAGAGGACCGTTTCCTGGGCAACCACGGCTATCTGGCGCCTGAGGCTTTCCAGGGTAACCTTCCGGATGTCCACCCCGTCAATTAGTATGCTCCCTTTCGTAACGTCGAAGAGCCTGGGCAATAACTGGACGAGCGTCGTCTTTCCGGCGCCCGAACTTCCGACGATGGCCAGCGTTTCGCCCTTTTTGATCCGCAAAGTCAGTCCCTCCAGGACCGGCCGTTCGTCATCGTAGAAAAATGATACGTCCTTGAAGAGGATCTCCCTTGAAAAAGGTTTCAGTTCCACGGCGTTGGGGTGCTCCACCACGGCTTCTTTTCGTTTGAGTATGTCAACCGAGCGCTCGGCGGCCGTAATGGCCTGTTGGACTATGGAATTGGCCTGGGAAAGCTTCTTCACGGGTACGTACATGGCGTAGAGCGTAGCGAGAAAAGCGCTGAAGGCGCCCATCGTGGCCTGGCCCCTGAGGATAATGAAGTGACCGTAGTAGAGTATTCCGGCTACGGCGACACCTCCTATCAGTTCCATGAGCGGAGTGGTCAGGGCCATCACCCGCGTTGCCTTAAGGTTGGCTTGAAGGACCTCCCTGTTGTACCTTTGAAAGCGCCGCTTTTCCACCTCTTCCATCTGGAACATCTGGACGACGCGCAACCCGGTAATGGTCTCCTTCATGTGGTCGGCCAGGTGGGCCATCTGCTCCTGGCTCTGGTGGGCGGCGCTTCTCAATTTTCTGGAAAAACGCGCGAGGGGATAGACCACGAGCGGAATGGTAATAAAGGAAACAAGTGTAAGACGCCAGTCCTGCCAAAAAGCGCTGATAACCAATGCAATAAGGGCAAGAGTTTGCTTCGAGAGTTCCGTCAGCTTTTCACTCACGGAGGTCTTAATACGATCAATGTCGGAGATGAGACGCGATATGAGCGTACCGGTAGGGTAAACGGCAAAAAAATCCTGGCCCTGGCGCATGATGCTCGCGTAGAGGTCGTCTCTAAGGTCCGTGATCGCAGAGAGCCCGACGCTGTCAATCCAGTACTTGCCGAAGTAACCGAAGACGCCTTTTACCAGGAAGATCAATACCAGGGTAACCGGGATGTAAACAAACAGCTCTCCGTGCCCCGCTGGAAGTAGTCGGTCCAAACCTAATATATGGACGTATTTAAGAAATTCATGCGTATCCTTTCCGCCCGATGGATTCAGTAAAACGTCGAAGATGAAACGCACCATGTAGACTTCCAGCGCGTACAGGACGCTCACAACCATGAGCGCCGCAAGCCCGGCGGCAAAGATGGCCCTATGGCGCCCCATATAATCCTTCCAGATCAAGATTAAGGCTTTGAAGCCCATAACACCTCCCTTGGTGATTATCCGGTAATTCATTCGTCAGGTAAAGCTCGACGCAATTCCCAAATCCCGCGATGGTTGACGCGGATAACCCCTGAAGGTCCAACGGGCCGGACACCGCTTGTCGCCGGTTTCAGGAATAGTACTTGATCAAGGCGTCAATATAGGCATCGGCCACCCTTTGGCGGAAGGCCGGATCGGCGATGCGAGCCGCGTCCTCACGGTTGTTGAGGTTACAGACCTCTATAAGAACGGCACACGGAACTATCGTGTTTCTGAGAACCGCCGGCACCCAGGGCTTCCTTCTGCGCACGACGTGGTCCCGCGTGGGATTGTAGGGGTGGAGAAGCAGCTTCCCGGCACGGAAGGCCTTCTCAAGTTGGCGGCTGAACTGAAGAGAGAGACCTTCGTTATGTCTGAGAGCCCTGGTCGAGAGGTGATAGCAATGCCGCCTATTGTATTCTGCGTACCTGGAGTAGCCCCTACCGGAAGCGCACCACCTGTGAGCACGGTAGGCGTCGCCGGGAACGTAGAACATGGTCCCCCTGAGCGAGGGGTGAAGCGAGTCCGCGTGGATTGACGTAAAAACCACGCGCTGGGCCGAGACACCCATTTTCCTGAGGTGAAGGTAGTACTGGTTGGCCAGGTACCAGCGGAGGTTGACCTCCATCTTTATCTCATCTTTGGACCTTAGGTGAAACCACGGGTGTGTGAGGACTACGGCGCCGAAGTTGGGCAGGAGTTTACGCTTATTCTGTGGATGGTAGCCAAGTCGCGGAACCAGCAGCGTCATCAGGACCCTGGCCTTGGTGCGTCGTTCGAGCCCCTCGTAGATGCGGCAGGCGATGTCGTAGACGTAGGAATCCTCCCAAACGCCATTGCATACCGCGCCCCGGTCCAACCCACCGTGACCCGGGTCCAGGATCACGACTACTCCTTGTAAGGCCGCGCTCTTATAGGTGTTTTTAACGCCGCGGAGTTCTTCCCGGTTCTTGGCCCAGGCTTTGTAACGCTTGTTGGTTTTTGGCAGGAACTGCGGGAGCAGGTTGTCTAAAGGAATCTTGACGGGGAATCCGACCGCTATGGAGGTCACGTCCTTTATTTCGGAACGCTTGGCGATCTCCGCGGCCAGCGCATTGACGTCGGCGGCCCTCACGTTTCCCGTAAAGCGTACCACTACCGCACTGTAGAGCGCCTCGCCCGCTTTGAGGCGGTAGATGGCGTATTTGCCCTTTGCGTCCCTCCCGTAGACGAGATGTGGAGGGATAGACCGGGAATTACCCGCCTTGGTTACTCCTCCGGCAGTAGTTGTCGCGGCAGCTTTCACGCCGGTCCGGTTCTTGGCCGGATTCGACGCGCCCGTGCGGATCTTTCCGGCACCTGCCCTTGAAGGCGCCGGGAGGCCGGGGCCGGGCGGCGGCGGCGGGGCTTTGATCGCCCGAATGGCGGGGATCAAAAGTCCGGCCGGAATCAATACGCGGGCACCGGGCCCGGGGTGCCTTCCAACCCCGGTGTTAGAGGCCGCTACGCTGTTTCCGTACTTGCTGGCCCCGGCGAACCACCGGGCGATGTCGGCCCATGATTCCCTCCGTCCCAGTGGACTCGATCCCCACACGTGTTCCCAGCCATTCGCGGTTCGGCGGTCCTTTGGAAAGAGGGCGCGCAACGCTTCGTCCCGGTACCTGGGAAGTAAAAGACCTATCGGGATCCTGGCTTCGAGGAGGGGATGGCGGTGGGAGCGATGGTTAAAACGCTTGAGTTTCCTGAGGTTTGCCGTGCTGCCGGTATAACGAAGCGCCGCTTTTCTTAGGCTGTGACGCCTTCCCAGGGGTACGCGCAAAAAAATGATGCCCTCGATGCTCGCGTTGCGGCCATTACGGGTCGGAACGGGTTTGGGCGCCCTGGATGCCAGGATCGGGAGCCAGAAAATGATTAGAAGTAAGAGTGCGGCCGGAAGAGATGCGGAGCTGAAATTGAACGGCCCTGTTGATCTTCCCATCCCGCCTCCCGTTGCAGTATACGCCTAATCACCTCCACTACAAAAGAAACCGGGGCCGCCCCAATCCCACGATGGTTGATGCGGATAACCGCACAAGCCCCAACAGGCCGGGTATTCGGGAGAATGATGTTTCACTCATCAAGGGATTGGGAGCCTTCGGGCCAAAGGCCGGAAGGCTCCAAGGGCGAGGTGGGGCCCCGGCTGGCTTCGCATGACTGTGTTGGCCTCCATGGAATGGCGTCCAGCCTGTCTGCGGCCGACCGCTACGGTTCAGGAATATCCTTACCCGTCCGACGGGCCGCTACGGTTGGGGAATGTTCTTCGCATCGGCCGCTCGCTGAGCAGCCGGGTTTTTCGTTGTACTTGCACCGCGCTTCTTATTCCCGCATCGGCCGATTGCTGATCGGCCGGGCATCGCACAGGCAGGCGCAGGCAGGGCTTGTCCGGAATTCGGCGGCGCACCTCCAAACCGTCATTCCAGGTCCTGGTCTCGCTTCGCTTGCCAGGATTTCAGCTTGTCCGGAATCCGACGGCGCACCCCCAAACCGTCATTC
>CAZIBS010000060.1:0-14508 GCA_964537405.1 uncultured Thermoanaerobaculia bacterium
GCAGTTTACCTCATTTTGCCTGTGGAAAACACGATCAACTGTTCAAGATGAGTTAGAGCGCGTCTGGAATCGGTTGGCCTTCCGATTCCGGACAAGCCGGAATGACGGCAAGGGGGTGGTTTCCTCTCGGTGGTGAAAGGCTTTGCGGGATCACCGAATCGCCGTCAGGCGACGGCTCCTATCAAAAGAAAATCCGGCCTTTGGCGAGCAAAGGCCGCTACACGGTGAAATTGGTCGCGATTGCAGGTACGGCGCGGCGGGCGGGTATCCTGTCCTTCTCGTCCCCTCTGCATTTAAATAACACGGTGGGGAAAAAAGGGAGCCTCCCGGCTCCCCGCCCTTTTCTCTTGGTGGACCGCCGGGGACTTGAACCCCGAACCAACGGATTAAGAGTCCGCTGCTCTACCAATTGAGCTAGCGGTCCAAGGCAGTAATTATACAGATTCAGGGGCTCCTGTCAAACATTGGGAAGTCTGGGTTGGGGGCTATCTGTTCGTGGTAAAGGACGGTTCGTACGACTTCCATCTGGCGGTTGGAAATGCGTCGAGGTCAAGACCGCCATGGGCTTCGGCTTTGAGAGAAAGCGCTTTGAAGGCGACCATGGCGGCGTTGTCGGTGCATAGGTTGGCACGGGGAAAGGCAGCGGGTATCTCAAGGTAGTCTCCAAGTTGCCCGAAGCGTTTTCTTAGAAGACGGTTGGAGGCAACGCCCCCGGCCATGACGATGCTCTTTGGCTTGATAGCAAGGGCTGCCTTCTTCAGTCTTTGCAAAAGGTGGTCAACGACGCGCTTTTGGAAGGAGGCCATAAGGTCGTACTCCCACTGTGGCAGTGCCTCAACGTCGGAGCCGTGCACCGGTTCAAGACCGTTCTTACGCATGTAAAAGAGCGCGGCGGTCTTTAATCCCGAAAAGGAGTAATCAAGTGAGTTTCCCGACATGCGTGGAAGGGTGAATGGAACGGCCCCGGGGTCGCCCCTTTCAGAAAGACGATCGATGGCCGGTCCTCCAGGGTAGGGTAGGGAGAGATTCTTGGCCAACTTGTCCAGTGCTTCTCCGGCAGCGTCGTCCCTGGTTGCGGCAACGAGTTCCGCCTCGTTAACCGAAGGACAGTAAAAGAGGTGAGAATGCCCACCGGAGACGGAGAGCCCAAGGTTTGGGTAGGGGATAGAAGGGTTTTCGATCCACACCGAGCGTAGGTGGGCTTCAACGTGGTTGACGCCGATTAGGGGTAGGTGGAGGGCCCTGGCGTAAGATTTGGCGAAGGCCAGTCCTACTAGCAAGCTTCCAAGCAGGCCGGGACCCCGCGTTACCGCGACACCACCGAGTTCTTCCGGCGAAAGGCCGGCTTTCTTCAGGGCTTCCTTCACGACTCCGGGTAAATCAAGGAGGTGCTGTCTACCGGCGAGTTCGGGAACCACGCCGCCGAACGGCGCGTGAATCTCGTCCTGGTGGGCCAGGACGTTGGATAGGAGCCTTCCATTTTCGCTTACCACGGCGGCGGAGGTGTCGTCGCAAGAGCTTTCAATGCCCAAAATGGGTTTCATGGGCGCTTGGCGATAATCAACTCTTGTATCGTGTCGGAGTTAACCGGCTTTACGATGCCGTGTTCGGTGATTATGGCGCTGATAAGGTCGTGTGGTGTAACGTCGAATGCCGGATTGAAGGCATGGACTCCTTTGGGAGCCACACGAATTCCTTCAAAGGAGAGAACCTCCTCTTCCGAACGGCTTTCTATGGGAATCTTGTCGCCTGACCGGGTTTTTAGATCGAAGGTGCTATGTGGCGCCGCTACATAAAAGGGGATGCCGTGCCGTGCTGCCAGAACGGCCAGGGAGTAGGTTCCGATCTTGTTGGCGGTGTCCCCGTTGGCGGAAATTCTATCGGCGCCCACAACCACCAGGTCAACTTCACCACGGGCCATGAAAACGCCGGCCGCGTTATCGCAGATAACGGTTACGGGAATATTGTCCTGTTGCAGTTCCCAGGCGGTAAGACGCGCGCCCTGAAGAAAGGGACGGGTTTCATCCGCCAAGACCTTAATACCCTTTCCGGCCTCGTGAGCGGTCCGAACGACGCCCAGAGCCGTTCCGTAGCCTCCCGTGGCCAGCGCCCCGGCGTTGCAATGGGTGAGAATGGTGGCCCCGTCCGGTACGAGGGCCAAGCCGTTTTTGCCAATGGCGCGGCATGAGACAACGTCGTCCCGATGGATCTGCAGCGCTTCTTCTTCCAAGGCCGATGCCACGTCTTCGGGCATGGCGCCGTGTTGCAAAAGGTCGTGGGCCAGCTTCAACTGTCGGTCCACCGCCCACGCGAGGTTTATTGCCGTGGGGCGGGCGTCCTTAAGAGCCTTGGCGGTTTCCACAAGGCGGCTATGGAAAGAGCGCTTGTTGCTTTCCAGGAGTGATTGCTCAATGGCGCAGAGTGCCAAGCCGTAGGCGGCGACTATACCGATGGCGGGGGCGCCGCGAACCACCATGTCGGCAATGGCGTCGGCTACTTCCACGGGTGTTTTCAAGTCCAGGTAAGTGACTGAAGAAGGCAGTTTCCTCTGGTCAAGCAGTGAGAGCGTTTTTCTTTCGGTCCATTCGATGTGGTGATTCATTACGGTTCTACTCCGCCGTTTCGCTTTTTAGGTGATCCCGGACCAGCGCCAAATCCTTGCTATCTATCATCCCAAGGTTCAAATCCGTTTCAAACTGCCGCATGGAACGCGAAAGCGCTTCATCGACTACGCGCTTCTCCCTCTCCTGGGGAATAGGCGTAGGCGCCCCAAAGAGGGGCGCCAAGACCCACAAGAAAAGCACCAGCGCGATCGAGAGCACGACGATTGTTGCCGCCATTATGGTTTCTCCAGCGGAATGAGGGCCGCCAGCCCTCCAAGGAGTATAAATATACCACCGAGCCATATCCATGCAACCATCGGAGTGATGAAAACGCCGATTACGGCCGTTCCTTTTTCCAGGTCGAACCCGGCCATGAGCGTATAAAAATCCCTCATCAGGGTCGAATGGATGGCCACCTCGTAGGATGGTTGCTTCGGATTGCCGGCATAGTAGACTCGTTCGGGCCTCAGTGTGCAAATCGGGACGCCTCCCTTGAAGACTTGGAGCTTCGCCCATATTCTTATCTGGTTTACCTTCTTGAGGTTGGCATTTAGGTTGTCGTGGTCGAGAGAAACCAGTCTGACCGTATAGGGACCAAAGGTTGCGGAGTCTCCGGGCGTCATAACCTTTTCGTACCGCATCTTGAAGGCCGACGAGAAGGCTATGCCAAGCATGAGACATACGATTCCTATATGGACTACGTAGCCGCCATAGCGCCTGGGGTTGGATCTGAAGGCAGTCGTAAAAGAGGAGATAAGCCCCAGTTTCCGTGATTGTCTCAAGTGTTTCGTTGTTCTAAAGTACTCGTCTATGAAAATAGTGGCCGCGAAGAAGGAAAGAACAACGCAGGCAAGGAGGTAAAAGTAGGTGAGCGGCCTTGAAGCAAAATCCGCCCTCGCTGAGGCGCCGCCCGAGAAGAAGGCGATGATAGAGGCGGTGAGGGAGGAGAAAGCGGCGATCAGAGGAAGGCCCAATCGTTTTCTGTAGGAGGCCCACCCGCCCTTTCTCCACGGAGCTATGGAGGCGATGGCCATGACGAGCAGAATCAGGAGTGCTATAGGGATAACGCGCGGGTTGTAAAACCCGGGCCCCCTGCTCAGCTTTTCGTGCGTCCACATGCGGTAGAAGATCGGGCTGGTGACGCCGAAAAAGATCACCACGGTAAAGAGTGTGAAGAGCAGGTTGGCGTAGAGGAAGAGGCTCTCCTTGCTGCCCGCCGATTCCAGCCTCTGATCGTTTCTTAATAGTTTCCTCCTCCGGAAAATCAAATAGGCACTGAGTAGGAACATGCCTCCAAGGAAGAGCAAGAAAATAGTTCCCAGCCTAAATATCCACGGAACAGAGGAGTTTTCTTGTCCAAAGGCGTGAACCGATTGGAGGATGCCCGACCGTGTCAGGTAGGTGCCGTAGATAGAGAGGAGAAAGGTAACAACGATGAAGCAGACATTCCAAAAGCGGTAGATGCCGCGTTTCTCCTGCATGAGGTAGGAGTGCAGGAAGGCCGTGGCCGTAATCCATGGGAGAAAAGAGGCGTTTTCAACCGGGTCCCACGCCCAATACCCCCCCCAACCCAGTTCGATATAGGCCCAGTAGGCGCCCAGCAGTACGCCCACGCCCAGAGTCAGCCAGGAGAACAAAGCCCAATTCCTCACTGAACTCATCCATAATGTGTTGTGTTCCTTGTGCGCCAGGGATCCCAACATCAGTGCGAAGGGTATGGCGAAACCCACGTACCCGAAGTAGAGCATGGGTGGATGGATTGCCATGTAAAAGTTCTGGAGCAGGGGATTCAAGCCGTTGCCGTCGATCATGGCCAGCGCTCCCGGGGAATAGCTGCTGACCAGTACGCCGGTCGCATCTCGCAGGGGCTCAAAGGGGTTCGCCTTGAAGAAGATGAGGATGAGAAAGAAGGAGAGCGTCAACAACAGCAAAAAACTCGTAAACGGAAGAATCTTCAGGTTATTCCGGCGGTTAAAGGTGACCGCCAGCACCGAGAAGAGAGCCAGAAGCAGGCACCAGAAGAGAAGCGAACCGTTCATGCCTCCCCACAAGGCGGCCAACTTGTAAACCAGTGGCTGCGAGCGCCTGGAATACTCCCATACGTATTTCAGGGTGAAGTCGTTTCTGAAGAGAGCCAGCAACAACAATATGGTGGAGAAGAGAACGAGCCCAAGAATTCCGTATAGCGCACGAAATGCGCTCCTGAGAAAACGCAAATCGGCGGTTCTGTAACCGGCGAGCGCGGCCACCATTCCCCATAGGGCAAGACCAAGAGCAACGAAGAGAGCGTAACTGCCCAGGCTATTCATACTACTTACTCTTTAGACTCGACAGGACCCTTTTGGCCCCGGGGCGCGCTTTCCGACTGGTATTTTGAGGGACACTTCACGATCAGTTCTTTTCCCTCGAATATTCCCTTGGGGCCCATTCGGCCGTCTACGACAACCTGAAGACCATCCTGAAAGGCGTCCGGTATCGCGCCGTGATAATGGACCCTGATGCCGTGTTTTTTGTCGGAAACGGTGAAGTACAGATCCATTTTGTCCCGTGACATCTTGGTAGCGCCAGGTTTTATAATTCCCTCCAGCCTGAGCCGATTGTGTTGTAGCGCGGGCTCGGTGATTATCTGGCTTGGGCTGTAGTAATAGACCGGTTTCGAGCCGCCCGCGCTCGATAAAAAGAAGAGACCGACGGCCCCTAAGACTATAATCAATCCTACGATCAACTTGACCTTCATCTATTTTTTCCTCCAAAGAGCCGGTTCGCAGCGCCAAGCCTGCCGACCGGGCTAGGGAGTGTCATATTACTTAAAAAAAGAGGCGAGGTCAAAGAAGAGCGCCGCCACCGACGGAACGAGTATCTTTTGCCCCATCACCTAACTATGAACTCCACTAAATCCTACTGCGTGGAGAGGGAGGCTTTGAGCTTGGGAACCGCCTGTAAGGGATTGGCCATTGTGCAGAAGAGACGTATGGCGGCGATGCCCGAAGCGCCGGCATCAAGCACGGAACGGGCGAGCCGGTTACCGGTGATGCCGCCCAAACCAAGGACTGGAATCGTCAGCGAGCGGCAGGCGGCCTCTAATACTGCAAGGCCCAAGGGGGAGCCGTAGGAGCGCTTGGAGGGGGTGTCGAAAACGGGTCCAAGCGTTACGGCGTCCGCACCTTGGTCCTGGGCGGTTTTTGCTTCATAAACTGAATGACAACTAACGGCGATTACCTTTGGCGCGGCAAACAGGCGCCTCGCCCCAACGACCGGAACTCCCGTGGAGGGTAGGTGAAGGCCGGCTACTCCTGAGATAGCCGCTATGTCGGCGCGGCCGTTGACGAGCAGCGTTGTGCCGAAGCGCCCGGCTTCCGGTACAAGTATCTTCAGAACGTCGATGAGCGCACCGTCGGAAAGGTCTTTCTCACGCACCTGCAGCCAGTCCACTCCACTCCTGATGAGGCTGGAAGCCTGGGCTATGAGATCGCCCCCGGGGTGAAGGCGCCGGTTGGTGATGGCGTAGAGAATCAACTCTTCTTCTCTCGAAGCATTCCCTGGAGCGAAGCCCCCTTTTCGACGGTGAGCTTTCTTGTTGACAGTTCGCCCTTCCAGGAAGACCCGGCTGAAAAGCGGGCGGCTCCCAGCACGGTTAAGTTGCATTCGCCCGAGCCTGCCCATCCGAGTTCCGCTACGGAGGCGCTTCCTTCGAAGCGTCCGTTCTCCGCTATTTCCAGCTTGTTGGAGGTTTTAATCGTACCCTTGTAAAAGCCCCGAATGAGAACCTTGGTGCGGCTACGGAGGTCTCCTTCGACGCGCGCCCCCTTTTCAAAGAGCGTTTTGGGTGGAGGTGGAGGAGGCGCCTGCTTTTTGAAGAGGGACATGATGGCTCCGCTTAGCGATGAAGTTTACAACTTGTTCCCGCACTTCGGGCAAAATAACGCTTCTTCATCCTTTACATCGGTCCCGCATTTGGGGCAGAAACGGGTGGACGCGTTCACGTCAGCGGGCCCGGCTCCCACTTCCCCGTCCTTCATCTCCGACTTGAATTCCTTAATGCTCTGCCCGATAGAACGCGCGAGTTTCGGCAATTTTCCCGCTCCGAAGAGAAGCACAATGATAACCAGCACGATGATGAGTTCAGGCGTGCCGACTGGTCCAATGAGACCGAGTGCTGAAATGAAATTCATGCGAACTCCTTATCTTCAACAACAAGGCGGCGCCGTTTGAGCTTGCCTACTCTCAGGGTGTAACGCCCTTTGACGCCGCGATCGAAAACGCTTCTGACGTCGGCGACTTTTTCTCCATTAAGTGAGACTCCTCCCTGTAGTATGAGACGTTTCGCCTCGCCTCCGGAAGCGCTCAAGCCGAGTTCGAGGATCAACTTGTAGAGTAGAATACCAGTGTCCTGAACCGGTATGGAAACCTCCTCCAGGTCACTTGGCTCTTCGCGCTTGCTGAATATATTGTTGAAATGAACGGCGGCGCGCCCCGCGGTCTCTTCTCCGTGGTAGTAACTTACCAAAATAAAGGCTAGGTCGCGCTTTGCCTGCATTGGGTGGAGTTCTCCCGAAGCCACCCGAGCTTTCAGTGACTCGACTTCTTCAGGCGGAAGATCGGTGCAAAGAAGGTAGTAGCTCCACATCAGGTCGTCAGGCACGCTCATTACCTTGCCGTAGATATCTTCCGGCCTTTCGTCGATTCCGACGTAGTTACCGAAAGATTTGGACATCTTATCCACGCCGCTGGTCCCCTCCAGGAGCGGCATTGTCAATACTACCTGCGGCTCCTGTCCGTATTCCCTCTGGATATCGCGTCCCACCAACAGGTTGAAGAGCTGGTCGGTGCCGCCCAGTTCGACATCTGCTTTCAACGCCACGGAGTCGTAGGCCTGGGCCAGCGGGTAGAGAAACTCATGGATGTGTATCGGTCGCCCGCTGTGGTAGCGCTTCTTAAAATCATCCCGTTCGAGCATCCTGGCAACGGTGTATTTCCCGGCCAGCCGGATCAGCCCCTCGGCGCCGAGCTTGGAAAGCCATTCGGAGTTGAAGCGTATGGAGGTCTTCTCCCTGTCCAGAATCTTGAAGACCTGCCGTTCGTAGGTTTTTGCATTTTCGGCTACCTCTTCAGCGGTGAGCTGGGGACGGGCGCCCTTCTTCCCGGTCGGGTCGCCGATCATACCGGTGAAGTCGCCGATTACAAAGACAACGGTGTGGCCAAGGTCCTGAAAGTGTCTCATCTTACGCAGGACGACGGTATGGCCGAGGTGGAGATCGGGTGCCGAAGGGTCGAAACCCGCTTTGACTATAAGGGGCGTTCCCCTCTCCATGGAGCGGTGAAGTTTCTCTTTCAGCAGCGCTTCGTCAACGAGGTTTACGGCGCCCTTGGCAAGGTAGGTAAACGCTTCTTCTTCATTGCGTACGGAATTCATCACTCTTCGTCTCCACGGCAGGTCAGCTTCCTGATAATTGCCTGGTACTCCTTATTGTCAAGGAGCAGCTTGGCTCGTTTGCCATCAACGCGCACCTTCCCTTCACAGATCAGACGCAGCGCCAAGGGGTATGCGCGGTGCTCGTAGCGCAGTATCCGGTTTCCGAGGCTCTCCTCGTCGTCTTCCGGCAGGATCGGAACACAGGCCTGGAGTATAATAGGACCATGGTCTACATTCTCGTCCACGAGGTGTACGGTGCAGCCGGAGAAGCGCACCCCGTGTTCCAGTGCCTTTCGCTGCACCTGGAGGCCGGGAAAAGAGGGAAGCAGCGCGGGATGAATGTTCAGGAGGCGATCCCTGAAGGCGTCTACGATAATGGGAGAGAGGACTCTCATGTAACCGGCAAGACAGACCACGTCGGCCTTAACCTCCTTGAGGCGTTCAAGCGTCTTCCTGTCGTGCTCCTCGCGCGAAGAAGATTCCCTGTGGTCAACGACAATAGTTCTGATTCCCCTCTTTGCCGCCTTGGACAATCCCTGGGCGCCCGGGACGTTTGACAGAACCAGAACGCAACGAGCCGGCACGTCGCCGGCTTCCATCGAATCGAGGAGGGAAACCATGTTGGAACCCCTGCCTGAAATCAGGATTGCGACCCTCTTCATGACGCCTCCGCCTTCGGCGCGGAGAAGTTTTCCTCCGCAGCGCCGAAATCCACTAACGAGCATACCATAATTCGCCGGCAAACGACCCGGTTGCCCCCAATCCCGGGTGGGACGGCCCTCCCCGTTCCAGGGAATGCTTCTTTCACCGAACTTGGGGGAGTGCGAAGGAAACAGAAGGCGGTACGAGCGCGCATTGCACGAACAGGCTTGCGCAACAGGTTCAAACAGGATTCTAAACCAACAAACCTCCGGCGTCTCCCCGTTCTTGCAGAGCGATTGCTCCGGCTACGGCCGAAAGCAATTCGGTTATACCCTCGCCGCTTTTTGCGGAGATGAAGAGTCCCTCCGGGTAGAGATTGGCGGCTCTCTCCATGAAAGCCCGCGGGGCTGCATCCACCTTGTTGAAGACCGTCAAGACCGGCAGTTCGCCGAGATCAAGCCGCCCCATCAAATCTCTGGCCGTCTGCGCACGTTCATTGAAGGCCGGATGGCTTACGTCTACCACGTGCAGTATCAAGGATGCCTCGCTTATCTGCTCAAGCGTCGAGCGAAACGACGCAATAAGGTGGTGTGGAAGTTTCCTGATCAGCCCGACGGTATCAATCAGGAGCACTTCTTTCCCGGTGTCGGGAATGTAGAGCTTCCTGAAGGTGGTGTCAAGCGTGGAGAAGAGGCGGTTCTCAACGGCCACTTCCGCGGTGGTCAACCTGTTCATGAGCGAAGACTTCCCCGCATTCGTGTAGCCCGCGAGGGCGATTTCAAAGGTCCCATGGCGTTGTTTGCGCTGGACTTTTCGACGCGATGCGATGGTCGTCAGTTCCTTCTTGAGACGGGTGATGCGCTTCCTGATTACCCTTCGGTCGGTTTCAAGCTGGGTTTCTCCCACGCCGCGGGTACCTATGCCGCCGGCCTGCCTGGAAAGGTGTGTCCAGGCCCGTGTAAGCTTTGGCAACAGGTAGGTATACTGCGCCAGTTCAACCTGTGTCCTGGCCTCTCTGGTCCTGGCCCGCCGGGCGAAAATGTCCAGGATGACTCCGGTTCTATCGGTAACTTTGCAGTTGAATATCTCCACCAGGTTCCTTACCTGGGCGGGAGAAAGTTCCTCGTCGAATACCGCCGTTTCCACTCTTGTCTTTTTTATGGATGTGGCTATCTCTTCAGCCTTCCCCTCGCCTATGAAGGTGGCCGCCGTGATGCGCTTCCTTGCCTGTATCTCGCGCGCGACCACTACGCCGCCCGCGGCATCAATCAGGGCTGCAAGCTCGTCGAGAGATTCCTCAACGAGGTGCCGCGGCAGGTGGGGGAGAGAAACGCCTATGATGATGGCACGTTCGCGGCTCATTGGAATACGATAGCACAGTTCCTGAGCCCTCAACCAAAAGCATTCGACACGTCAATTCGTTCACGGATTTGATAGGGGAGTAATGGGGGACGCCCTTGCCCTCCCGTCCGTCGTTCCAGCACAACGAGACGTTCTCCACGTGCATCGGCCGCTACTTGACAAATAAAAAAAGGCACCCCATAATCAGTAATGGTTATTATTTAGGAGAGGTGGTAACCATGAAAAGTTTTACCGGAAGGAACACGAAGCAGAGGACGGCGATACTGAGCACCTTGCGCGGTCTGCGCAGCCATCCCACGGCTGACGTGCTCTTCAAGCTGGTCCGTAAAAAGATGCCGGGCGTCAGCCTTGGCACCGTCTACAGGAACCTGAAGCTGTTGGAGAAAGCGGGGCTCATTCAGAAGATCGTTGACGCCGACTCTGCCGCTCGATACGACGCTACGGTGGAGATACACTACCACGTGAAGTGCCTCGGGTGTGGGCGGGTGGACGACATCCCGATGAAGCCCCACTTTGAGCTGGAAGTCATGGCGGCGAAAAAGACCGGCTACCGTATCAGTGGGCACGTTGTTGAGTTCTCGGGGGTTTGCCCCGCTTGCCGGAAGACGGGAGAATAACGTGCCGACATTAGCTTCTCCGTGGTTGGCGCTTGGCGTCTTCGCGCGGGTGGTCTCTGCGGCAACCATGGATTCCAGTACGCTGAAGATAGCCGATCACGGCGTCTTTAAATCCATTGGCGGGGAAGATAGCGGTCCCCGCCAAAAACCATCTGCAATGCCTTAAGGAGGTAACAATGGATAGTTTGGTAATGAAGAAAGCTCCCGATTTCACGGCCAAGGCGGTCATGCCCGACGGCGGTTTCGCAGAAGTAAGCCTTTCCGACTACCACGGAAAGCACGTTGTGCTCTTCTTCTACCCACTCGACTTCACCTTTGTTTGCCCTTCGGAGATTATCGCCTTCGATAGGCGGCTTTCCCAGTTCAAAGAGCGCGGCGTCGAGGTCATCGGCGCCTCCGTGGACTCAGAGTTCTCCCATTACGCATGGAGGAATACGCCCGTGGAAAAAGGGGGTATCGGCCATGTGCGCTTCCCGCTGATCTCTGATATCAGCAAGCAGATATCCCGCGATTACGGCGTACTGGTCAACGATTCGGTGGCCCTGCGCGGTCTTTTCCTCATCGACAAGGAGGGAATCGTGCGCCACGCCGTCATCAACGACCTGTCCCTGGGGCGCAGTGTGGACGAAACCCTCAGGATGGTCGACGCCCTGCTGCACTACGAGAAATACGGCGAGGTCTGTCCCGCCAACTGGCACAAAGGGGAGGAGGCCATGAAGCCCACAATCAATGGCGTGGCCGAGTACCTTTCCAAGCACATGGAATAGAATCGTTCCCTGATCAGGGAACAGCTCATGGAGGTAACGGGATGGACAAAACCCGGAGGTTTGATGTTTACAGGTGCATGAAGTGCGGGAACATCGTGGAAGTTATCCACGAAGGTGCCCCGGCGCTGGTCTGTTGCGGCCAGCCGATGAAGAAGCTCAGGGAGCTTTCCAGGGATGCGGCAAAGGAGAAGCACCTGCCGGTGGTTGAGCAATCCGGAGGTAAACTCAAGGTGAAGGTCGGCTCCGTGCCGCACCCGATGGAGGAGGCTCACTACATTGAGTGGATACAGGTGCTGGCCCACGGGAGAGAGTACCGCCGCTACCTCAAACCGGGCGAGGCTCCCGAGGCCGTCTTCGACATTGACGACATCGACATCGAGCGTATATCGGTGCGCGAGTACTGCAACGTGCACGGGCTCTGGAAGTATGCCAAGAGGGCCTGCAAGGCAAAAAACTGAATTATTGGTTAGGTGCATTGAGTGCCCGACCGTGTTAACGTCCCCGTCGTCCATTCGGGGCGGTGGGGGGAACCACAACTTATTTTAAAGGAGTAATAAGATGCTGAATGAAAAGGTACAGGATGCCTTGAATGCGCAGGTGGCCGCCGAGAATTATTCGGCGAATCTCTACCTGGCGATGTCCGCCTACCTCGAATCGATAGACCTTCCGGGTGCGGCGAAGTGGATGAAGGTTCAGAGCAAGGAGGAGTTGGCTCACGGTGAGAAAATATTCGACTACGTCATCGCCCGGGATGGAAGGGCGGAGGTGCGCGCTTGCGCGGCGCCTCCCGTGGAGTGGTCGTCGTTGACCGCGGTTTTTGAAGGCGCCTACGCGCACGAGCAGAAGGTCACTAAACTCCTTTGGGAACTCCTTGCTCTATCTCGTGCTGAAGGAGACTATGCCACCGATAGCTTCCTGCGCTGGTTCATAGACGAGCAGGTTGAGGAGGAGGCCAACGTAAAGGCCGTGGTCCAGCGGTTGAAGATGGTTGGGGATGCCGGCCAGGGACTCTTCATGGCCGACCACGAACTGGGAGCCAGGACGCCGTCCACCGTGGCTTGAGAGGAGTAAGCAGTGAGGCGCCGCGCCGGGGAGATGGCCATCGGGCTGCTCCGGTCGAGGGAGCTGCCAGCTGAAGAGTGGGCGACTTCGGAGAGCCGCATTTTTCTTGTCTTAGCCTCGCCGAGCTAATACTACGCCGCTGATGGCCGCGCCCCCCGACCTCTTCCGCAAGAGCCTGTCCCGTTTGGAACGATCGCTGGAGGACGACGACTCCCGCGGGTGCTCATACGCCCTTGAAGCCTTACGGGCGATGGGATGGAACCCGCCGCCCTGTTTCCCTGTCTGCCTCCGGCTCTCGGTCCCGGCGGAAGCGGGTTCGCCCTTCCGACCATGCTCATGTCGGCGCTCATTAGGAATGCCCTTTGTGATAGGCTACACCATCCGGGCCTACATGACCTTCGAAGGGCAAGGCCTGGTTGGACGGGGCGGCACACTAATGATCTACAAGGAGAATCAAATGACGGAATTCAAGACAATCGACGAGATCCTGGACATCGCCATCAGGCGCGAGCAAGCCGCGGCGGACTTCTACAGGAAACTTGCTTCCATTAACAGGTTCGCCGGCATGAAGGCCGCCTTCGAAGAGTTCGCCAAGGAAGAACTTGGCCACAAGGCCAAGCTCTTCGGCGTGAAAAAGGGAAAGAAGTTCTTGGGTGCCTCCGCTCAGGTCCAGGATTTGAAGTTGGGCGATTACCTCGAAGACCCGAAAGTAACGGAGGATATTGACTACCAGGGCGCCCTCGTACTCGCCATGAAGCGGGAGAAGGCGGCCTTCAGGCTCTACAGCGGGCTCGCATCCATCGCAAAGGACCCGGAGATCAAGCATGTTTTCCTTGGACTGGCCCAGGAAGAAGCCAGGCACAAGCTGAGATTCGAGCTGGAGTACGACGACAATATCCTCAGGGATAACTGACATACGGGTTCTTGGCCGGGGTTACGGGAAGATTCTCATCCCATGTCATGTTTATCATTCCCGTGGGCGGGTTTCATTCCCGGAACGGGGAGTGCCGTTCCCACCCCGTTCCCGGCGTCTTCCCGGCCTTCGGCCCGAAGGTCTCCAATCCCTTGATGAGTGAACCGCCATAGGCGCGGAACCGTGGACCGCAGGGCCTTTCACGGTCGTCCGCATCACCCGTCGAGGGATTGGCGAGGTGTACACCTCTTGATTATAACCGTAATTAAATACTAAACTGTAAATGGGTGATGTAATACGAGCGCCCTGAAGGCATTGGGTTGAGGCGGCAGGATACGCGCGGCTTTTTGAAGGCGTGCAGCGAGGGTAGAGATGGGGAAAAGGATTCTCGTTATTGAAAGTGGTATTCCGGTCATTCCATTTGAGCAAAGTCTTCTCCTGCGAAAGGACCACGAGGTCTCCCGTGCCCAGACGGCCGCCGAGGCGCTGGAAAGAGTTGCAGAACTGACGCCCGACCTTATTATCACCGATGAACGAGTTTCGGGCATGGAACTTCCGGAGCTGATCAGGCAAATTCGGAGCCTCCGTGAAGGCAGGTACTCGGCCATCATAGTCCTGAGTTCGGAGGAGTTGGAACAAGAACCCAAGGGCGTCAATATGGTTCTTCGGAAGCCCATTTCGGGCTTGGATTTCAGCCAAGCCTGTCAGCGACTTCTCGCCATATCCGCCCGAAAAGACGCGCGGTTGCTCGTCTATGTCCAGGTAAAAGGCTACCTGAAATCCAACCTGTTCTTGTGCAATTCCCTGAACCTCAGCTCATCGGGCCTGTTGATTCTGACGGCAAGAAAATTGAAGTTAGGCGACTCGATCCGTTTGCAGATAACGCTGCCCCTTGAGAGAGACAAGGTGGAAGTTCAGGGCGATATCGTTCGGGAAGCCAAGGAAGTAGAAACGCGGTTGAACGCCTACGGTGTTAAGTTCGTGGACATGGAACCCGCCGCCCTGGAACGTCTCTCCAGGTTTGTTGACAAAGAACTCGAGAAGGACAAGTAGCAACTTCCTTCCTACTAATCAGACACCAGTATACTTGACATTTTGTTTAGGATATAGTATGGTATAGTTATGAATA
>CAZIBS010000061.1:0-14484 GCA_964537405.1 uncultured Thermoanaerobaculia bacterium
GTCCTCTTTTCCTCCCTGTGAATGAATTTGATTTTCCGTCCGATTCCGGACAAGCTGAAATCCTGGCAAGCGAAGCGAGACCAGGACCTGGAATGACGGCAAGGGAATCGCGACCGGAATCGGTTGGTATTGGTTTACCTTCGCCCTTCCCTCCCATCCTCTTTTTCCTCCCTGTGAATGGGTTGCTTGGTTTTCTCCGCCTGCCTGCCGCAGGCAGGCCATGTCTGCTTTCTATTTTCGTATCACACTAATTCTCAAGGACTTACAAAATCCAACCGTTCAAGATGAGTTAGGTGGCGAATTCCGCGGTTTGGAAGAGGGAGGAGGGCAAAAAGGGAAGCATAACCATGGCGGGAATGGTGGCGATGAAAGTAAAGGCGAAGAAGAAGGGAAAACCGAGCCAGGCAGCGAGGAAGCCGGACGCGACGCCGGCGAAGGTGGAGGATACATTCATCACGCTCGTTGCAATAGCCATGTGGGCGGCCTTGTAAGACTTCTTGCAGGTGCGCATTATGAAGACCATGAAAAAGGAGGTACCGAGGCCTGCGCCAAAGGACTCCAGGACGATGAAGAAGCCAACCGTCGAAAGGAGCGCCTTTCCTGAACCCGGGTTGGCTAAAAGGCCCCTGTATTTGAAAGCGAGAAGGGCGTAGAGGAGATTGGGTATATTTTGGGCGAGGACCAGCGGCCAAGCCATCCTCCTCATGCCGTAGCGGCCGATGAGGATTCCTCCGAGGATCCCCCCGGTAATTGATGCCAGGATTCCAAAGGTTCCGTAGAGAAGGCCGTAGTCGGCGCGGTTGATCCCGATATCCTTCAGCATCGGGTAGACCATGGAGAGAAGGAATGACTCTCCGGTGCGGTAGAAAACGAGAAAGGCCAGGATGACGCCGATCTTCCGCTGGTCGAGGTAATCGACGAAGGCACGCGCGTAGAAAGAATCGGAGGCGTAGAGGCGTCTCTTGAGCCTGCGTAGGTTGGCAAGGAAGAGGAGCAGCACTACGAGGAGTCCGGTGGCGATGAAACCGGGGAGCCCGACTTTCTTCAGCAGGGGACGAAACGGTTCGATTGAACGCTGGATCGGGCTGGAAAGCCAGGCGGCACGGCCGAGAAAGACCGCGGCGGCGGCGCCAAGGAGAAAGAGTACGTTTTTCGGGCGGGCCAGTTTCAAAAAGAGTTTTCTCAGCGGCGCCTTGTTTTCTTCGACTCGGGGAAGCACGAAAAAGTGGAAGAGAAAGATTCCGCCGATGATCGCCGCGGAGAGGAGAAAAGCGGCCGTCCAACTCGTAACGCCGGAAAACCAGACGATTCCACCGCCACCGGCGATGAGGGCAAACCTGTAAGACATGGCCTGCCAGCCGACGAACCTGGCCTGTTCGCGCTTGTTGAGCGCTTCGAGGTAGTATCCGTCTATGGCGATATCGTGGGTAGCCGAAAGGATCGCGGTCAGGAAGAAGAGAACCGAACCAACAGCGAGGGCCTTCGGGGCCATGGCACCGAAGGCCATGGCGAGCGCCGCCCCCGCGAGGGACGCCTCGGCCGCGAGCAACCACCTTCGTTTGGTGGCGAAGGCGTCGGCAAGTGGCGCCCAAGTGAATTTCAGAACCCACGGCAAACCGTAGAGAGAGGTGAGCCCAATGGCCTGCAGGCTGGCCCCGAAGTCTTTGAAGAAGACCGTAGAAATCTGGCGAACGAGGCTGTAGGGAAAACCTTCAGCGAAGTAGAGGCTGAAGACCCATAAGGGCGGCGACTTGCGCTCCTGCTTTTCACTGGCGTTCTTTGGTTCGGCCAAAGGTTTATTCCTCCCGACGTCTTCGACGAAGCGCTCGGAGTGAAGGCGCCACGAACAACGTGGCCACCGTTACTCTTTTTCCAGGCGTGCGGTCGATGCGAGCCAATCCTCTTCAGCCCTTTTTAACTCCTCCTTGACCGTTTCGAAGCGGCATGAGAGGGCGTTCCAGTCTTCCGTAACGACCGATTGCGGGTCGGCGAAGCGCCTTTCAAGAGACTCCTTTTCCACGGTCATCTCCGCGATGGCGGCTTCGGTTTTCCCGAGGCTGCGTTCCAGCCTGAAGCGCTCGTTTTTGGAGAGCCCATCGTTTTTCCGGGTTTTCTTGGGGATTCTTTTGTTTCCCGTCCCGGTGGTGGGCGACTTGGGCTCCAGTTCGTTCAGAAGGCCGGGGGTGTAACCTTCGGACGTCAGTAGGCGTCCTCCGCCCACGGCCCACGTACTGTCGGCAAGTCCCATCAGGAATTGCTCGTCGTGGCTGACCAGGACAAGGGTTCCCTTGAAGCGGAAAAGGGCGTCTGTCAGGACGTCAACGGCTCGTTGATCAAGGTGGTTCGTAGGTTCATCGAGGAGGAGTACGTTTGCGTGGGACAGCAGGACGGCCATCAGGTGGAGGCGGGCTCTCTCGCCGCCGGAGAGGCTGCCCACGTTCTGTCCGGAGCGCACTCCGCCGAACCCGAAGGCACCCAGGTAGCTCATTACCATTTCCTTCCGGGGCGTTTTGAGGAGGGATGCGACGGTGTCGGAGAGCGAACCGGTGAAGGAAAAACGGCGCTGATGCTGGTCGTAGTGGGAGACGCGGGTCTTGGAACCCCATCGTATATTCCCTGAGAGAGGTCGTATCTCTCCCGTCAGCGTCTTGAGGAGCGTCGTTTTCCCGGCTCCGTTGGACCCGATGAGCGCGACGCTCCGGCCGCGCCTAAGAAGGAGAGACGGGACGTTAAGATCGCGGTCTCCAATGGATACAACCAGCTTTTCGACTTTAAGCACCTCCTCTCCCGGTATTTCGTCGAAAGAGAGATTCAACCGGAAGCCCTTTTTTTCTCTGCTCGGGGGCGGGGCTACGCGTTCCAGGCGCTTGAGTACCTTTTCGCGTCCCCTGGCCTGCTTCGTTCGCTGGCCGGCCTTGTAGCGGCGGATAAAGGCTTCGGTCCTGGCGATGAAGGCTTGTTGCTGGTCGTAGGCGCGCTCGCGACTCTTCTGCATCTCATCGAACTGGCGCTCGAAGGAGGCGTAATCGCCCTTGAAGGTGAATATCTTGCCGTCCATGAGGCAGGCGACGTGGTCGATGGCCTTGTCCAGAATCTCGGGATCGTGGGTGACGACCACCATGGCGCCCCGGCAGCTCTTGAGAAACTCTCCAAGCCAGGATAGTTGGGTTCCGTCGAGGTGATTGCCGGGCTCGTCGAGGAGAAGGAGGCCGGCGGGATCCAGGATGCCCCGAGCCAGCTTGAGACGCATCTGCTCACCACCGGAGAAGGATTCGCAGGGCCTGGTTTCGTCTGATTCAGAGAAACCGAGACCGCTAAGGGCTCGTTTCGCCTGCGTTTCGTAGGTGTAACCTTCGTGGTGGTGGAGCCACTCCTGAATATCCGCCGCGGCGTTCAGTGTCTCAAGGCTCGCGTCGCCCGCCGCCATTCGCCTGTGAAGACGGGCAAGACGTATTTCCTGCTCAACTATCTCCGAAAAAGCGCCGAGGATGTATTCCCCGGCGGTCATTCTGAGGCCGGCCAGATCCCTTTGGGGAACAGTGGCGATGCGGAGACCCCGCGCCCGATTCAACTTTCCGGAATCGGGTTCTTCCTTTCCGGATAGTATGCGTAGAAGGGTGGTTTTTCCAGCGCCATTGGGTCCCACCAGGCCCCATCGCTCGCCGGCGTGAATCTGCCAGTCAACGCCCTTCAGCACTTCGTGGTCGCCGTAGCGTTTTTTTATTCCCCAAAGAGCGGTTCTCACGCAACCTCCATCAACGGCAAAATTGTAGCACAGGCACCCGTAACTTCGTGGGAGCCTAACCAGGCCTTGTTTTTGCAAACGAAACACATCTGCACGTAGGGGAAGGGTGTCCCCGCCCTCCCGCCGGTGGCGCTTACGCTACGGTATCCAAACCTGCTATACTTTTGAGCTTGCAGGAGGATAGATGGACGGAGCTTGGAATAAGGGTGGCAGCGTTTTTATTTCGAAGGAGGCGATAAACGAACTACCCCTCACCAGGTACGAGGGAAAGATCGTCGTGGTTGAAGAGGCCGGTGAATTAAAGGGCGCCCTCAAAGGCCTGTACGGGGAGCGCGTCCTGGGATTCGACACGGAGACGCGGCCTTCTTTTCGCAAAGGAGAGACACACCATCCTTCCCTGCTCCAGCTCGCATCGAAGGAAATGGTCTTGCTCGTAAGGCTGTCGAAGGTCGGCCTACCTGAGGAATTGAAGGCCATCTTGTCGTCCCCGGCAATCCTAAAAGTGGGTGTCTCAACCGACTTCGACGTGAGGGAGCTTCAGAGGCTGGCGTCCTTTGAACCGGCCGGGTTTTTAGACCTTGCCGACGTGGCGGCGGGACTGGGAATCCAGAACGGAGGTCTCAGGGGACTGACCGCAAATCTCTTGGGTTTTCGTATTTCGAAGGGACCAAGGGTTTCTAACTGGGCAAGGGAAACACTAAAGGATGCGCAGATCCGCTACGCCGCAACGGACGCTTGGGTCGGCCGTAAATTGTACATGGCCCTGACTGCCCTTGAGGCGAATGAGGGATGGCCTATGACCGGGAATGAGCGATAACCGCTCCTTTGAAGTTGGGTCGACTATCACGGCCCGCCGACAGCACCGGAGAACCTGATGGCCAATGTCTTTTTTAGGACCAAGTCGGTTGAACGCCTCATTGAAGAGACGCAGGAGAATGGCCACAGTCTGAAGAAAGCCCTGACCGCCTGGGACCTGACGGCTATCGGCGTTGGGTGTATCGTCGGCGTGGGCATCTTTGTCCTGCCGGGGGTTGAAGCGGCGGAGCACTCGGGGCCGGGGATAATACTTTCCTTCGCAATAGCGGCATTTGCCTGCGCGTGTTCGGCCCTATGTTACGCTGAACTCGCGGCGATAATTCCCGTCTCCGGCAGCGCTTATACTTACGGTTACGCTACGCTGGGTGAGCTTTTAGGCTGGATCATCGGCTGGGACCTTCTGCTCGAATACATGGTTGGGGCAAGCCTCGTAGCGATAGGATGGTCGGCGTACTTCACCAACCTGATGAGAGGCTTCAGTATTCGCCTCCCGCACATTCTTACCGCAACACCCTTCGCCATCAAGCCTAACACTCCAGGCTACGTGGACCTTCCGGCCGCTCTTATCGTTCTGGCCATTGCCTACCTATTGGTTCAGGGCATAAGGGAGAGCAGCAGGGTGAATTTCACCGTAGTAGTAATCAAGGTCTCGGTTATCCTGGTCTTCATCCTTTTGACCGTCTGGTACATCAAGCCCGCAAACTGGCACCCCTTCATGCCCTACGGCTTCAAGGGCGTAATGACTTCGGCGGCAATTGTTTTTCTTGCCTATATAGGTTTTGACGCGGTATCCACCACCGCCGAAGAGGCAAAGAACCCCCAGAAAGACCTACCCATCGGCATCATGGCTTCACTCCTCATTGCCACCGTTCTATATATGGCGGTGGCCGCCATAATGACCGGCGTGGTTCCCTACAAGCAACTGGGCGTTGCGGATCCCATCGCACTGGTTCTCAACGTGCTCCATATGCCCTGGGCCGGTATGCTCATAAGCGTGGGCGCCTTGGCGGGTATAACCAGCGTCCTGTTGGTTCTCCTGATGGCCCAGCCGCGGATACTCTTTGCCATGTCACGCGACGGTTTGCTGCCGCCCAGGTTCTCAAAGGTCCATCCGCGCTACAAGACGCCCTACGTGACCACGTGGCTGACCGGGTGCATAGTCGCCGTGGCGGCGGCCTTTACGCCGATCAAGGTTGTTGCCGAACTCTGTTCCATCGGCACGCTCTTCGCCTTCATCATCGTGTGCGCCGGGGTGATTGTCCTACGCTTCACGCGCCGGGATACGGTTCGCACCTTCAAGGTGCCGGGTTCGTGGCACATGTCCGTGGTGCTCTGCCTTGGCCTCTCCGCCGCCGTCTTCTTCATACCTTTTTCTTTCTCAATACACTTGGCCGGTTACGTTATTGCTCTTGCCGCGGTGGTGAAGACTCTGACCATAGTCTTTCTCGTTGTTGCATTCGTCATACTTCGCAGGTATCCTCTGCCGTTGACGGGTATAATTCTCTGCGGCTACCTGATGCTCAACCTACCCTTTATTACGTGGCTTCGTTTTATTGTATGGCTCGTTATAGGACTCGTCATCTATGGCTTTTACAGTTTTCGTCATAGTGAATTAAACGGGGAGAAAGCGGTATGAACAAGACCGACAAAAATGTCGCGGTTAAAAAACGATTCCGGTGGATCGGCGTAGCGATTGCCGTGGTGGTGCCTTTCGTCCTCGCCTTCATCTTTTGGAGGATGACTCCCGCGGTGGGCGGTTGGATGAAGAGCGGCGCGGAATCCGGTGCTAAGATCGCCTTAAAAGCAGCCGTCCCCGGGAACAAGATGGATCCGAAGGCGATTTATGCAGCTAACTACGCCCGTTGTCACGAAGCCAAGCTGGAAGGAAAGGGCAAGGTTCCCTCATTGATCGGCGGGAAGTGGCCCTACGCTGAAGCACGTGCCCTCCTGGTGAAGACCATACGCGATGGGAAGGGCCTTAAAATGCCTCGGCTTTGACGGTCGCCTCTCCAACATGCAGATAGAAGCCCTGGCCGGGTGGCTGCAAGAGTTGAACGGCAACAAAGCGGCTAAGCCGTCAGTGCCCCGAGGGAAATAGAAGCACCTTTTCTCCTACCAAGCGCCCAGGCTTAGAAGCTTGAGTCCGAGCGGCCAGGAATGAAACAGGACCAGAAAGGTGCGTGGAAGCTCGAAGGCTATTCCGGCAAAGCCTCCCACCATAACGTGGATAACTACCTTCGAGAAAAAATGGCGCTTCGCGTTCCACCCGTTTATGAGCGATTCACCGAAGAAGAGCGCGGTTACCGAGAAAGCGATGGAGAGGTATAGTTCCAATCCCCGCCCGGTGGTCTCCAGACTGTTCATCAACCCACCCATAAACCACCACGAGGCTGCCGTCATTATGGCAATGGAGAACATTCCCCACAGCGCGCCCTTGAGGGATATCCCCCCCGGGGTTCCCGCGTATACCCTCTTGAAGCGGGGGAGAACGATTGTTGCTCCCTTGGCTGTTTTACCGAACTCGGTCGCCACCGTGTCCGCGGCGTAGAGCGCGAGGCAGGCGGCGAAGGCCGGAGGCGAAAGCCAGGCGTAGAGGGCGGGAATGAAGCCCTTGGAAAAGACGGACCCCGCCGTGCGCCTGCCTCCGTTGCCTTCGGCGATTCCGAGTGCCTCTTTCTTCTTCCTGCCATGGTAGGTGCTGAATTGCGACAGGACGTAGAAGAGGATGAGAAGGGCGTATCCCTTCCAGTCCAGGGCCAGGATGATGAGAAGGCCTAAGAAGCCGCCTATCAGAAAACCGTTCCGGTCTACCCACCGAAGTTTCAGCGCCAGGCCGACGAGGGCGAAATTCAGGAGCACGAGGAGAAACGTCCGGGACAGGTGGCCGGAGGAGATGACGTAGTAGAATGCCTTTGAAAGGTCGCATCGGCCCATAAAATACGCCCCGCGCATGTAAAATGAGAGAACAAACCACGCCGCCAAGGGCACGGTCAGGTTGTCGTCCACCTGGCCCGGCAAACTCTCCACAATCGCCCCCACCGCCGAGGCGATAAGGCAAAGGTCCAAAAGGTAGTACTCCGGGTAACCCATCGGCGCCAGGCTTCCCTGCACGAAGCGCATCCAGAAGAAGGAGGCGGCGGTTCCCGCGACGACGAAGGCGATCAATCCGGTCCACCTTTTGTCGGGATTCCATGGCAACCTTGGACCTTTAAGCAATATACCCGCCACGGCGGCGAAGGAATCACCGAAGGCCATAATGGCCCACGCGCCGGCGGCGACGGCCAGAACTACCTGATAATAATTGGTTAAACTTTCTTTCATGTAAAAGAGATCGGGGACGCAGTAGAAGTGAAGGTCGAAGATGAATGCAAGCCCCCAAATGCTCAATAGGAGGAGAAACAGAACGACGGCCGGGTAGCCCACCATTCCGGAGTAGCCTTTGGCTTTCTCCTCGGGGCGCTCCAGTTTCTTCATTCCGTAGTGGGGCAAGAGCCACAGGTCATGGGCCAACGCCACGAATGCACACAGGACCGCCTGCCACGGTGTAAGCCACGCGAGCAAAAGCGCGAAGAAGCCCAACACCATGTGGAGGAACTTGCGAATAGTCTCCCTAAAAAGGTTTCTGCGCATCTGTCTCAACCAGTCAGCGCTAATAGTTGGAGGCGACGCCGTTCAGATCCAGAACCCTCCCGGCGCCCTTCAGGCTTATGAGAAAGCGGTATTGGGTATCCCTAAAGCCGCCGATTGTCCTTCGGCCTCCTTCGAAACCGATGGAAAAGCACGAACCGTGGTACCAAAAAATCAGCCTCTGGTTGCGCCATTCGCCCGTCTTCAGATCCTTATCAAGGTACGGGTTGGCGGTAATCTTCCCGTCGTCGAAGGACCAGGAGGAAGCCAAACCTATATCTTCAGCGGGCGGATTGGGAGTGCCGGTGTTGTACCGGCTTAAGCCGAGCGAGTTGGTTTTGAGGTAGCTCAAGCGGATGAAGTTGCTGCTGATCTTTTTCCCCGGCCTGTAGCCTAGGGAGAGCGACTGCGAGTCGATAGCATGGCTCATGAGATCGTATCGAAGGCGCAAATCGCCGCTCCACGCCCGCGTGGGCCATGCCCTTACGAGTAGGGTTACCGGAGAGTTCTTGCTGCCCCTCTTGCCGAGCCTTGAGAGGTCTTCCTTGAAGCTATGTGCCTGGTAGAGGTCGCTCTCAAGGATGAGTCTCTTGGACCTGGCCCCGTATACCCGGTTTCTGATTCCGACTTTAAGGATGCTTTGGTTCAGGGCTACGCGGTCTACTTCGTCGAAATAGGGAATTCTTGCGGCGTCGGCGTCCTTGGTGACGTAGTCGTACTTTATGTACGGCTCAATGACGTGTTTACCGCCGTTCTTGAATTTGCGGAAGAAGCGCGGGCCGGTAACGATCAGGGAAGATTGGAGGTAGTTTCGCCAAATGGAACCGCCGTCGTAGTTGGCGCCTTCTTTATCCAGGCTCTTGGTATAACCAGTCGTCCTTACTCCAACCCTTGGCGTTACGTCAAGCCACAGAAAGGGGTGGAACGGCCATTCGAAGAAGGGGTGAAGATCGAGCCTACGGTAGGCGAAGGAGTATTTTTTTGCTTTTGGAAGGTACTGGGCCCACTCCTTGTGAAAAGCGTCGGCGGAGCTTTCGAAACCGAAGTAGAGGCCACCTCCGAGGGGTTGAAGGCTTGAACGCAATTCAAATCCGGGAAGGGTTTTCTGGACCAGGTTTCCGCTTGTCGTAAAATACTGGAGGTCTCTCTCCATCTTCGTGGTGAAGGAGTAGGGCCCCCAATTCCTGACGAGAAAGAGTCGCGAGTCTAACCCAGAGATGACGCCCTTGTAAAAATCCCTCTGGTAGGCGCGGCTGAAGTTAGTGTCCGAGATGAGGTTTATGTCGCCTACGAAATACCATCCTTTCTTTAAATTTTGGATGTGGGTCCAAGTAAAGTCCCAGCGCTTGCGGTGGTCGCTCTTCTGATGGATGTAGTAACCGTGGAACCATCCGTAGGTGTCGGTGGAGGGCACATAGCGAAACTCCTCGCCAATCCCGATACCCTCCCGGCTGTATTGGTCCAGGTAGACGGTGTCGTCCCACCAGTCCGATGGGGCCAGGTAGAAGGCGCTGTTGACTGTGACGCCCTTGCTGGTGGAACTGCCTATCTCCGGGATGAGAAAACCCGTGCTGCGCGTGGGCTTCAGCGGCCAGATGAGGTACGGAAGATAGAGAGCGGGCGCCCTGCGAATCTTGAAGAGCGGGTTATGTAGAAAGGCATAGTGGTCCACGTGGAACTTGGATCTGGAAACCTTGATGCTCCATGGAGGGACCGCGGCGTTGCAGGAAGTGAATGTTCCGTGAACCACCTCGAACCATCCATCCCCGATCTTTCGGATTTCTTTTCCGTAGACGGTAAAATCACCGTCTTCCTGTACTCCGAAGGCGTCCACCATGACGCCGGTTTTCTTGTTCAGGTCGTAGTGCAGCTCGGGGCCGGAGAGGGTAAAATCGTTGAAGTCAACGGCGACGCGCCCCGTAGCCCACAATGTTCCATTATTCGTATCGTACGTTACGGAATCGGCGGTCAGAAACATTCCCTCGTAGGAGAAACGAACGTTCCCTTCGGCGACGTAGACACCGGGCGAGAGCGTGGTAACTTTGTCAAAGGTCATGTGGTACTGCTGCTCCCGGATGCTCGGCGTCCTGGTCTTTCCAGCCTTGGTTTTGGAAGGCTTGATCCTTACGCGTCGATGAGGGAGAGACTTCGGCCGCCAGGGGATAGGCGTGATCTGTGGGTGGGCGGCGAGGGCCAATGAGACAAGGCATGCAGCAATAAGAAGGCGCCTCACGCGCTCTTCCTGAAGATGCGGACACCGGCGTAGGAGACGACTTCGGAGTCGTCCCCGGTGACCATGCCGGAGTGGGTGTAGTCAACCACTTCGGAGCACGTTGCACCCAGCGCCCTGGCCGCTACCAAGGCCGCGACAGCGGGAGCGAAACCGCACATGGTTATGTGGTTGTCAAGAACCGTTCGGTAGAGTTCGGAAGGTGAAAGTCGCCGTATGGCCTCCAGGGCCAGTTCATCCTTGCGCTTGTTGGTTTCAGCGTCTTCGTAGTGGTTCATGTCGCTCGAAACCACGATGGATACCTCTCCACCTGAAGCCGAGGCTATCGAGGCCAGCCCGATTCCCAAGGCCTCCAGCTCTTCGTAGGACCTGGTTCCAACGCACAGCGGGACGATGGAGAACTCTTTGAGCAGCACCTGTAGAAAGGGAAGCTGGACTTCGATGGCGTGTTCCCGCGCGTGGGCGAGCGTGTCGTCCGAAGCGCCGGGGACGGCCGCAAGCAGGGCGGCCGCGAGTTCTTCATCCACCGGAACCGTGCCCAGGGGAGTTTGCCAGGCGCCGTGCGCCCAGCAGGAGATGGGTTTTCCGATACCCGTGTGGTTGGGACACAGGATGACCAGTTTTCTTGCAAGTTCCACGGAGGCATAGATCTTACCGGCCGTGGAGCCGCTATATAAGTATCCCGCGTGGGGTGAGATCACGCAGACGGCCGGAACGGGCGGGACCGTTCGCACGAGAAAGCGTTCAACGGCGGCCTTGAGTTGGAGGGGATTGCCGGGATAGAACATCCCGGCTACAACCGTGTTTCGCACCGCTTCGCTTTTAGATGCCATCACAAGCTCCTTTGTAATCGGCGCAAGCTCCACCGTCCAATCCGAACCATATCACCGCTCTTGCGCTCAATCAACGCAGATTGCCTAATTCCGCGATGGGTGTGAAAGAAGTGCCTCGGCGAAACATTGGAAGCGAAGTCGAAGGGGTTGATTGAGGTCACGAGCGGTTAGAACGGCATGGGAACCTCCAAGAAATGGATATTAGTGTTTATTTCAGACGATCGGGCCGGCTTTTCGGCACACTTCGACCTGAATCGATGGAGTTCGGGGTTTTCGGGTTGAGGTTCGTGCGACATCTTGCCCGTTTTCCAGTAAAACCACGTTCCGGCGGATCTGAACGAATACTCCGTACGCGCTCTCACTGATTTGTAAAAGAAGCCGATACCCGGTCCTTACAACCCCCCTTTCCGACAACGGCATAGAGGGCGTAGCGGATGCTTCCGGCGCGTCGCCTGTTCCAGGATTCGGGAGTGTGGATTCCCGCCTTCGCGGGAATGACGACTGTTCCCCTGTCATTCCGGCAAGCGAAGCGCGTCCGGAATCGGACGGTTGGACCCCGGACCAACCGGCAGGGGGACATCATCCGATAGGGGTAGGGAGAACCGGTTTTCCGGTCCCCCCTCCCTCCGAACCGGACTTGCGGTTCTCCCGCATCCGGCTCTCCAGTTGGTGGAGTCTACATCGAGACCGGCAGGCACGGGAACGACGAACGTACTTTCCCGTCATCCCCGAAACATCCCGTCATCCCCGAGACATCGGGGATCCAGTCAGTGTGGATTCCCGCTTTTGCGGGAATGACGGATGAGGCAGCGGGAATGACGAAGAGGGCAACGGGAATAACGGATGGGTGTGCGGGCTTCGTAAGCAAGCAGGCCCACCCACGGCGTCACCTGCCTGCCGCGCCGGGCTCCTTCGCGGCCTGTCTGCGTGCCCGCCTGAGCCGGGACGCTCGCGGGCGGGCATCGCACAGGCAGGCGCAGGCAGGGCCTCGCTACCCACCCGGTTCCACTTCGAAGCGAACCTTCGCAAGATGTACAGTATTTAATGTCCCCGGTAATACAGGTTCTTCAGGCGGCCCAATAAAAAAAGCGGGAGGAGGCCTTACGGCTCTCCTCCCGCTTTGTCCTCCAAGGATGGCGTTGTTATACCACGCCCTGGTCTATAATGGCGTCGGCGACCTTGCGGAAGCCGGCGATGTTGGCACCCATCACGTAGTTCCCGGGAGCGCCATACTTCTCGGCGGTCTCCACGCAAGCCTTGTGGATGTCCTTCATGATGGTGTGCAGGCGCTGGTCAACCTCTTCGCTCGTCCAGGAAAGCCTGAGACTGTTCTGGGACATTTCGAGTCCGGAGACGGCCACGCCGCCGGCATTGGCGGCCTTGCCGGGACCGTAGAGAATCTTGTTTTCGAGGAAGACATTGACGCCTTCGAGGGTCGTGGGCATATTGGCACCCTCGCTGGCGCAGATACAACCATTTCTTACAAGCGTGGAGGCATCCTCGCCGTTGATCTCGTTCTGGGTCGCGCAGGGCAGAGCCACGTCGCACTTGATGGACCAGGGCCGCCGGTTCTCGTGGTACTCGCAACCGAACTTTTCTGCGTACTCCTTGATGCGTCCGCGGCGGACGTTCTTGAGGTCCATTACGAAGTCCCACTTATCGCCCTTTATGCCGGCGACGTCGTGGATGGTGCCGTTGGAGTCGGAGAGCGTAACTACCTTGCCGCCGAGTTGGTTAACCTTTTGTGTGGCGTACTGGGCGACATTGCCGGAGCCGGAGATGGCTACCGTTTTGCCCTCGAAGGATTGCCCCCTGGTCTTGAGCATCTCGTTGGCGAAGTAAACGCAGCCGTAGCCGGTGGCTTCGGGCCTGATGAGTGAACCGCCCCAGTTGAGGCCTTTGCCGGTCAGGACGCCCTCGAAGGAGTGGGTGAGTTTCTTGAACTGTCCGAAGAGGTATCCTATCTCGCGGCCGCCCGTGCCGATGTCGCCGGCGGGTACGTCGATGTTGGCGCCGATGTACCTGTAGAGTTCGTTCATAAAGCTCTGGCAGAAACGCATGACCTCGTTGTCGGACTTGCCCTTGGGGTCAAAGTCGCTGCCGCCTTTGCCACCGCCCATGGGCAGCGTGGTGAGGCTGTTCTTGAGAACCTGCTCGAAGCCCAGGAACTTCAGGATACCCAGATTCACGCTCGGGTGAAGGCGTAGGCCGCCCTTGTAGGGGCCGATGGCGTTGCTGAACTCGCAGCGGAAGCCGCGGTTGACCTGTATCTCGCCGTTGTCGTCGACCCATGGAACGCGGAACATGAAAACGCGATCGGGCTCGGACATCCGCTCCAGAACCTTGTAGTCCTTGTACTCCGGATGCTTATCCAAGCATGGGACCAAGGATTCCACCACTTCCTTCACGGCCTGATGGAATTCGGGTTGCGCGGGATTCTTGGCAACAAGCTTTTCCATGAAAGATTGAACGTAGTCTCTGGAATTCATTTGTTTCTCCTCTGTTAAATTGAAACCACCCTTTAAAATGCCCGTTTTTCGGGCGTCGAACAACAAAGGCCCCAGTATATGAACTTCGCATTAAAAGTCAACCTTGTCGTCGCATCCAGTATCCGCGGTGGTTGACTGTTAAGGGACATCCATTTCCCCGCAGTAAGGGGACACCCAGTTTCCCGCACCTGACCAGGGGGTGTCCGTTGCCCCGGCAGACTCTCTCCCCATGTCCAGCAACTCACACTGTCTGCAAATGCTGATCTTGGGATGGCTGGGATCGACCATGGCCCGCTTCTCCAATACCGTCATGGTTGATAACCGACCTTTTTTTTAACCAGTCTATGGGGCCTGGCCCGGGGAGGGATCTTGGCGCGTTGCGCCCGCAGCCGGAACGGATTCAAGGCAACCCGACGACGCGTGCCGGGAACACTCGGAGGAGGGAGAACAAAAAAGGTGACCAGCCAAGGGACAACCCGAAGGGACACGGCGCTCCGGGCGCTCCGCTTTGTTGGTCCTCGGGGAGGATGTTCCCGCATCACCCTCTCGTTTCGCCTCGCGGAGCATCCCGGACTCGCCTGCGTCGCGCCGGAGATCCTCCCCGGACCAGACCCCTCCACTTTCAGTTGCCCCACCTGCCTGTAGGCCAAGTCCAGCTCCCGCTCTTTTTCCTTGATCTCTTTGCCCGATCCTCGACCGAAAACCTCCGGAACGCTGTCCAGCAATTGTTTCTTCCATAGACCG
>CAZIBS010000062.1:0-14449 GCA_964537405.1 uncultured Thermoanaerobaculia bacterium
CCTTCTTAGTACAAACTCTTACCCCATGAGGTCATCGAGGTCATCCCGCGTCACCACGAATTCAGGATTTTCCAGCTCCAATTCAATCGTATCTTCCGGCCTCGCGATAACCAACAGATCCAGGATCATCAGTGTCCACAGCAACTTCAACAACTTGAAGTGGGAAAGTTGAGATTCGAAGCAGAGTGTGTCCAGTGTGACTTTCTTGGCCAGCATGTTGATGAGAACGAGTTCTGCGTCGCTCAGGTTGAAGAGTTGAATTATATGCTTTACCGGCCTGAGAAGGGTCAGGCCGGCCGAAGAACGCGAAAAAGTATCCAGGAACCAGGAGATCGTATCCATGCGCCCTACGCCTTGGTGCAACAATTCGGTTGTGTTGATGGAGAGGGTTATCACTTCGTTGCCGGCGTTGGTCTCGGTCGAATAGCGCCAGCCGCCGGACCGCAGATCGAAGAGTGAAAAGACGATCTCCTTTACCTGTTCCGTTACGGCCCACACCAACTGCCCGGTGGAGAGCAAATTTCGTTCGACAAGTATCGTTCCGAATCTTATCCCCGGCGCCATGGCAAGAGAAGCATTCTGAAAATCCGGCAACCTTAGCCTCCCCCGCCTGACCAACATCTCTCCCAAACGATCGTTGCGGTCGTTCGAGGCGGCAAAAATTACCGAACCGTCGCTAAGATACACCTGCTTCTCGAAAGAAGCCGTCTTAATCGTAATCGAGCCGGAGACCTTGTCCATGTAAAGCCTCGACAGAAGCAAGGGAAACGGCGTCTTAGAGAGTTCGCCTCTGTCTTCCACGTGGTTCCTCCTTTTAATTGCGAAGTCCCGGGGCGCCGGACCAGACTCACGAGAAGCGCGTCCTTCGCCCTGCTTATTGTAAAGCCGGATTAACCACCAGCGCCGGGCAGATTTACGCGGACGCGGGAGATACGCCGACGGTCGGCAGCCAATATCTTGACAATTACTCCATCAAGCTCAAAGCTACGCCCGGCCGCCGGTATTTCGCCGAGAGCGGTGCTGATCCAACCAGCTACGGAATCGTAGTCTCCCTCGGGCAGTTCCACTCCCAACCGTTCCGAAAGATCGTCGACTGAAGCCCGGCCTATGGCTTCGATGACTCCTGGAGAGGATTCAACAAAGGGTTCTTCCTCGGTCTCGTGGCGTTCCTGGATTTCGCCGACTATCTCTTCAATAAGGTCCTCCGTTGTGACAAGGCCGTCCACGCCGCCATACTCGTCCACCACTATGGCGATCTGAATCTTTTCCCGCTGGAAGTCACGGAGCAGGGCGGAAATAGGCTTGTTTTCGGGGACAAAGGGGACGGGACGCACGTAGGCCGAAACCGGATCGCCGCCCTTACCTTCTAAAAGCGCGGAGAGAAAATCCTTTAAATAGGCTACTCCAACCACGTTGTCAACCTGGCCTTCGTAGACGGGTATTCTCGTATGGCGGGCCTTTGCGAGCTTCTTGGCAGTTTCGGCGAGCACATCGCCGGCCTGAACGCAGAGCATGTCCGTACGGGGAGTCATTACCTCCCTAACTATGGTGTCTCCGAACTCTATGACCCCGCGAATCAGTTCGGAGTCCTCCCCCTCAAGAATTCCTTCGCTCGTCCCTACGTTGATCAGGGCGGAAATTTCTTCCTCTTTGTCCTCATCGTCCTGCCCGTGCCGTTCCTTCGCAGCCGCTACGCGCCCCGCAAACAATTTTCCAATTGGAATTGTGACGGCGCCGAAGAGAACCACGAGACACCTGAGGGCCGGAAGAGTGTGGAGAAAGACGGCTTTCGGGTCGATAGAGGCAATCGCGTCGGCCCCTGTCACCAGCAGTGCAACTACTACGAGAGTAACCGCCGTGGTCCATAGGTAAGCGGTATATCCTGCTCCAATACCGGACAGATAGAGAGCCATGAGAAGCGCTCCTACAACCGTAGCTCCCGTTATAGCGAGATCAAGGGTAAGCAGGTAGGCCTCCCGTCTCTTCAGGTAAGCGCCGATGCCCCCGGCCCTGGGCAGGTCGTCTTCTTCGGCGAGGCGGCTTACCGCCATGGTGGAGAGGCCATTGAGGGCGCCTCTTACCAACATCAGAACGAAAAGGACAATCCCGGCGCCGACGAGTCCCAGAAGCACCATCAGGCCAACCCCCATTCCTTCCTGAGAAGTCGCTCTTTCCCGGCCATCTTTCCCCCATCCCTTTCGTGGTCGTAGCCGACAAGGTGAAGGATGCCGTGGAGGATGAGCCTCTTCAGTTCTGCTTCGAGCGGATCACCCAGCAAGATGGCCTCCTTCTCGGCAACGTGGAGAGCAATGAGCAAGTCTCCAAGGTAGGCAACGCCATCGGGTTGTACCGTACCGTTCGGAAAGGCCAGTACGTTGGTCGCGCCGCTCCTGCCCCTGAATCTCCTGTTGAAGGCTGCCATCGTCCTGTCGCCGCAGACGCGGATCCCGACTTCGCCAAAGACGTTCAACCGTGCGAGAACGTCGAGGGAAAATGCAATCAGGGCCTCTTTAGGAACGTTGGGGCTTTTCAGCCTGCTGTGCAGCCTGACTTCTCTGCACTCCATTCTTGTTCTCCTTGTCGAAGGCATAGTTTGGATAGGACACCCTCCGACTGTATATTCCCATGACGAAGTTGACGAAGGAGGCCTTAACCTTGGCTACGTCTTCGAAAGTCAGGTCGCACTCCTCGAGCTGGCCTTCGCCGGTTATCCTCTCAACGATCTCGTCAACCATGTTCGTAACCCTTTGGTGGGAAGGATCTCTCAAGGTACGCGAGGCCGCTTCTACGCTATCCGCCATCATGATAATGGCTGCTTCGCGCGTCTGGGGTTTAGGGCCCTTATACCGGAAGTCGGCTTCGTTGACCGATTCCTTCGTCGGATCATTCATGGTCAGGGCAAGGTCCAGGAAATAGCTGATCCTCCTTGTTCCGTGGTGTTGCGGAATGATGTCAACGATCGCTTGCGGCAGCTTGTACTGGCGAGCCAGGGCAATGCCGTCCTTCACGTGGGCCAGCGCTATAATGGCGGAAACCCTTGGCGAAAACTTGTTGTGAGGATTCGGCCCTCCCTGAAGATTCTCAACGTAGTATCCGGCATTGAGCATCTTGCCGACGTCGTGGTAGTAACAGGCAACCCTGCAGAAGAGGCCGTCCGCCTTAACCGCGTTTGCGGCTGCCTCCGAAAGCGAGGCCATCATTAGCGAGTGGTTGTAGGTCCCGGGGGCAACCAGGGAAAGCTGCTCGAGCAGGGAGTGGTTCATGGTGGAAAGCGCCAGCAGGCGCTCCTCGGTGAGAATCCCAAAAACGCCTTCAAAAAATGGGAGAAAGCTCACTACCAACATGATGGTAAGGGGAAAACCGGCGCCGAAGGCCAACACGATCGGGACGAAGAACTCTTTGTACGTCATCTCCGCCCAACCAGGGTTGGTGAAGAGCACTCCAGCCGCCAGCGGAACGTTGACGAGAGCGATAATCAGACCGGCTTGCCAGTACGTCAAACGGCGACCCAGGCTCGCGCCCACGTAAATGGCGGTGGCGGAGGAGAGAATGCAGAAGAGGAACATTCCGTAATTGAAATCCACCAGGATTCCAAAGAGGATGGAAAAAAGGAGCGTGTAGATCACCGCGACGTGCCGGTCCGCCAGCAGCGTCATCAACAGCGCTCCGGCGGCTACCGGAATAATGAAGGCCAGGTTCGTCGCCCTTTCCAACCATTGCAGTTTGCTGCCTTCAACAATCAGTCGCATGAGAACGATCATCGCCTGTGACAGAACCATGAAGCCCGACGCCACCTGCAGCGTCAGAACAAAGAGGTTGAAGGAGGAACGGTAGTGCTTCCGGTAGGATTTGAGGTAGAGGAAGGTGAAGAGCAGCATGAGTATGAGAAAAAGGAATAGAGCACTCAACAGCGGCGTGTTCATTACGTTGCGGCTGGACTTCCCATACGCCGTTAGTTCCTGATAGGCGCTCTCATTCACCTCGGCGCCGGCCTTGACAAGAACCTGGCCTTTCTTGAGAAAGACTACCAGGGGCTCGACCTGCGCGGCCGCGGCGTCTCTCTTGATCCCCGTCTCCCGGCTGTCGTAAGTCAGGTTCGCCCTAAGCAGGCTACGGACGTACTCTTCCACCGCTCCCCTGATTTGGCCGGACATACCGGGCAGGCCTTCGAGCAGAGTTCCCGGAAGACGCCGGGCCGTTGACAGGCTGATTACGCCGTTTTTAGCGGGATTGGCAAGGTCGCGCTCCGCCCCATCGTTGCGTATATCCCTTACCCGGATCGTGTCGTAACCCTGGAAGCGTTCTCCGGTGGGCGATATCTTCCGTTTTTCCACCTCACCGACTACAGTGGTGATGCTGCTTTCCAGCTTCTCCGAAAAGCCTTCAATCCTGAATTGTCTCACGGTAAAGTCAGAGAGATTGCCTCCCATTGCTTCCGAGAGCCTTTCGTCCAGAGCCTTTTCCGCCGCCCTGCGCTGTCGCCATTTTAGCGGATGAGCTTTACGGTTCCTCTTGTATGTCTCCAAAATAGGGCGGGCGGCGGCGAAGGCAACTCTCACCTTCGTCCGCAACTCGGCGCCGAGGCCGGAATCCCAGTCATAGACGGGAAAAACCGCTGCCTTTGCATCCTGCTTTCTCTGGCTGGTAGCGACCTCGTCCACTACCTGCAGATCGAAGGGCGCCCTGATGTCATTTGGCGCTATAGAGCCGACCGGCAGAAGCGGGGGGGGCTGAACGCGGAAGTGGTTCGCGAAGATTGCGAATACGACGAGAAGGAAGACCGCGGACCAGAACCATTCGCTTTCGGTAAAAAATCGGCCCAGCTTGTGGAAGAATACAAGCCTGGGTTGAGGCGAGCGGTGCGCCGATAGCTTAGGCCGTTCCTCCCCTTCTCTGGCATCCTGACGCTTCATGTCCGATCCCGTCTACTCATGGGGTATATTGTACCAGATTTCGTCAAGGATGCGTCACCGGCGTCCTGCTTTGTCGTAGGCCCTTATGATCTCCTGGACCAAGGGATGACGAACCACGTCCCTCTCTGTAAAGGTAACGAACTCAAGGCCCGGGATTCCCTTCAATACCCGTGCGGCGTCCACCAGCCCGGAAATCCGCGATGGATCGATGTCTATCTGGGTAATATCTCCGGTAACGACGGTCTTCGAGTTGAACCCGAGGCGAGTAAGAAACATCTTCATCTGGTCGATCGTGGTATTCTGCGCCTCGTCAAGGATAACGAAGGAATCGTTGAGGGTTCTTCCGCGCATGAATGCAATCGGCGCAATTTCTAAGACTCCGGTTTCTTGGTACTTATATACGCGTTCCGCGTCCAACAGGTCAAAGAGCGCGTCGTAGAGAGGCCTGAGGTAGGGGTTGATCTTCTCGGCGATATCTCCCGGAAGAAAACCAAGCTTCTCTCCCACCTCGACCGCGGGACGCGTCAGTATGATTCTTTTGACGCGCTTTTCCTTGAGGGCCGCGACCGCGGCCGCGACCGCCAGGTAGGTCTTGCCGGTACCGGCGGGACCGATCCCGAAAACTACGTCGTTTTCCCTGACGGCCTTTAGATACCTACCTTGGTTCAAGCCCTTTGGGAAGACAGACCTGCCTTGCCCGCACTGGACCCTGGCGTCCCTGTAGAAGTCCAGTAGTTCACCTTTGAAGCCATCTCGCCTGAGGTTGAAGGCGGTCTTGAGATCTCCCGCCCCTACCTTTATTCCCGCGCCATAGAGGCGCAAGAGTTGGTCCAACACCCCCTTACAACTTTCCGCGGCCTCCTTCGTCCCATCCACGAAGAGATTCTCCCCCCGCGAGGAGAGACGAACACCCAGTTTCTCCTCCAAAAAAGCGGCATTTTCCTTCCGCGCACCTATGATCTTGTTGAGAAAATCGGCCGGGAAGGAGTAAACAATAGGGCCGGAGCCTTCCGGTAAAACCGTCGGCACTTCACCACCCCCCGGATCCCGCGACCAAACCCGCGAGGGCCATGATCGCTCTCCGGAAGAGAAAATGCGGGACGGAAGACAATCTCTTCCGTCCCGCCGAATCTTGTGGCAGCCTGCTACTTTCCGGCAGCGGGCGCGTTGGAAGGCGCCGTGGTAGGAGCAGGAGCTGGTGCGGGCGCGGGGGCGGGGGGCGCCGGCGCCTCTTTCGGCTCAGGCGCCACGTTCTCGGGAGCGGGAGGAGCCGGGGGCGTCCACTTGTGGTAGCGGGCCGTGTGCTCCGCCGTCTTCGCGTCATCGGCCGAGTAAGTGCGGTTTATCTGGAAGCTCCAATCGGGATAGATAAGATCGGGGTGGTTCTTGATCAAACCCTTGTTGGTGTCCCAGATAAGGGGCCACAGGAATGGGTTGGAATAGATTTTGTCCCGGGCGGAAATCTTCCAGAGGCAATCACCCTTCTTAACGGTGTAGCTGCATGGTTTGGCATCCAACGCCTGGTTGATGGCCGCCACCTTTGCCTGCCGTTCGGATTGCACCTGAGCCGTCTCGGACTGTGCTTGGCTCTTGGCCCGGTTTGCGAGGGCAAGCGCTTCCTCGGCAAGGGTCTTGACCTTGTAATAGTTGCAGGCGCTTTCCTGCATCGTCCTCTTTGCTTCGTCGAGCTTGGACCGGGCGCTCCGGTAGGTGGCGGAAGCGGTCCCGCTCACCTTTATCTCCGTTCCGATACCAACCAGTTCAGCCTTGTTGCAGGCCCCTGCCGGCTTGTTCACCAGGGTTATGATCGCATCGTTCGCGGCTTTGGAGGAGTCCGCCTGGGCCCGTATGTCGGAAGAAGCGGCGCTTACGGCGGACCGGGCCTCTTGAACCGCGCTCATAGCGGCACTTTTCGCTTGGGCCTGCTCGGTGTTTGCCTGGTTGTCGGCGTTCTTGATCTTCTGCATCGCCACTACGGCTTCCTTCTTTGCGTCACAGCACTTTTTATTGGCGACCAGGTCGTTAGCCTTCGCGACCATCGACTTGGCCTCTTTGAAGGCCGAGGCGGCGTAGGTGGGCGTGCAGGTCTGTTGTGAGCTGTTGAGAGCGCTGTTCGCGTCCACAACCGCCTGCGGCGCCTTGCGGCAGCACGCCGCCAGCAGCAACACTAGCACTCCACATATCATCGTAACTTTCCAAACCGTTTGCATAGGAACTCCCCCTTTCAGAAAAAGGAAAACCAGCCAAAGGATCTACGGATTATCTTCCACCGAAACGTCTTCTTTCTTATCCACACCCTGGTATCCGGGCTCCTCCTCTCCCTTGAATCTCCATTGCACCTTACCGGCCAACACCTCCCGCATGGCAAGGAATGGAACATTTTCGGAGGAGAGTTTCACCCTGGGTTCAGCGCCCTGGAACAGTTGCCTGGTCCGCTGAGCACATATATTGACGAAACGATACTTGCTTCCAATCTTGGGATCAACCTCGAACATCCAAACTCCTCAGCCAGGACGCTATCTCCCGGCTCAATGAAACCCGCACGCCGGCGGCCTTCAGCGGACGCAAGCGGGCAATTCTCAGGATCCAGAGAACACGCTCCACGGCGGTATCCAGATCCTCATTCACGATATTATAATCGTAAGAAGCGGCTAATACAAGTTCCCTCTCCGCGGTGCGAAGTCGCTTCTCCAGATTAAAATCCGCCTCCTTCACGCGCTCTTTGATGCGCTCAAGCAGCGTATCCAGAGACGGCGGCAGAAGGAACACCATAACAGCCTCCGGAACCCTATTCCTGATCTGAAGTCCCCCCTGCACGTCGATGTCCAGCAGGAGGTCCATTCCTGTTGAAAACGCACGGGTCGCCTCCGAAGCGTGCGTACCGTAGAGGTGGCCGTGAACTTCGGCCCACTCAAGGAACTCCCCCTCCGAAGCCATCTTCTCGAAGGCTTCGTGTTCCACGAAGTGGTAGTCCCTGCCATCCTGCTCTCCCGGCCTGGCCTGGCGGGTCGTGTGGGAAACGGAGAAGCGAACAGCGTGGTCCGCCTTTACCACGCGCCGGGCTATGGTTGTTTTGCCGCCTCCCGTGGGCGCAGAGAGAACCATGACCGTTCGCTTGATTTCGTCATGCGACATTGAGAACCTGCTCTCTCATCTGCTCTACTACGAGCCTTATTTCCAACCCTACCGCGGTAAGATCAAAGAAGCCGGACTTGGCCAATAGGGTGGAAACTTCCCTCTGCATCTCCTGGAAAAGGTGATCAAGACGCTTGCCAAGTTTTTCCCTCTCACCCTCCAGCAATCCTTCAATCGCCTTGCGATGGGCTTCCAGGCGAACCAGCTCTTCGGTTACGTCGAAGCGCTCAGCCAGCAAGGCCACCTCTTGCTCCAGCCTCTTCTCATCGAGCGTAAGACCCATGGCTTCTATCTTCCGGGAAAGCCGCTCACGCGCCTCGGGCGCTTGCCTCTCGGCAAGAACCAGGGCTTCGCGGTGGAAGCTCTCAAGTTTCTCCACGGAGGACTTAAACTGCTCCCTCAGGATGGCGCCCTCTTTCCTTCGCGTCTCCCCAAAGGCGGCCAGCGCCCGGCCAAGAACGCCGAGAAGAAGTTCGCGAGCGTCTTGATTCAATCTCTCCGGGAGTTCGATGCGGACGGCGTCGGGAATTGCGAGCAGATCACTGAAGGTCATCGATCTAGCCAAAAGGCCCTTATCCACGAGGGCGGATGTGGTCCCCGATACGGCCCTTATCACACCCTCGGAAACGACGACATTGACCGCTTCCTCACCGGGGGTTGCAAGGGCAACCCTGACCTCCACCCTACCGCGCGAGACTACCGATGTTACGGCTTTCCGGCACGCCTGTTCGTGGCTAAGCAGGCTGGAAGGCATGAAAAGACGAATATCCAGTCCCTTGTTGTTGACTCCCCTGATTTCCACCTGAAGCCGCATACCCGCCCTTTCGGAGGTGGCGCGACCGTACCCGGTCATGCTTTCCACAGCTCATCCTCTTCAAGTCCTTCACAGGCCGCGTGATAGGCTACGTTCAGCCCCTCCTCTACCTTAAGGCGACACTTTTCGGCTTCGCCCTCGGAGAGTTCTCCAGGCACCTTAATTGGTTCGCCGTAGCAAAAAACAACCCGCGTAAAAAAAAGCGGTATCATAAAGGCGTCCCAGGATTTAAGCGTTTTTTTTTACGCGCGGCCCAGGCCACGGGTACGATGGGCAAACCGGAGAGACGGGCGGTTTGAACGACGCCAACCTGCGCTACCCTGGCGGGACCGCGTGGGCCATCCGGGGTGAAAGCTATGTCGTAGCCTCGCCTCACCTTGCTGAGCATGGCATGAAGAGCACGAATTCCCCCTCGCGTCGTGGAACCCCTCGTGGGATTTACGCCGTAGTGTTTCATGATGCGCGTGACCAGCTCTCCGTCCCGGTGCCAGGAAACGAGAAAGGTCAGGCGCGAACCGACGTAGGCAAAGACCATGAGAAGCAGGCTGCCGTGCCAGAAGGCCATGATGTACTGGCCGCCCTCCCCCTTAAGCGTCTCCAGCCGTTCCCTTCCTATCGTGCGCACGCGAAGACTCGCGTGCAGCCAGCGGAGAAGAAGGGCGCCCACGGGAGGCCCGAGAGCCAGCAGCAATTTCTCCTTCAGTCTCCTCACCACGGACTTAGCCACGGAATACCACCTCAAAGGCGTATTATGCCCTTTCTTCTCCACCGCGTCCAGCCCTTCTATTTCCCCAAATCCCGCGATCGAAACGCCCGCGCCTTCGAATCACGAGTGCTTCTCCCGGGAAAAACGGCATCTCTTGGAACGGGGAGAGCCGTTCCTTCCCCACCGTTGACGTCTTCCCGGCCTTCGGCCCGAAGGCCCCCAATCCCTTGATGAGTGAAACGCCATTCTCCCGAACGCCTGACCCGTAGGGCCTTCTGCGGCTATCCGGATCAACCGTCGCTGGATTGGGGTGGGGCGCCGAGCTACTTCCGCATCGCCGCCACCGCCTTCACCAACAAATCGTCATCCGGAAACCGGCCCGTAGACTTCTTCGAGTAGATCAGCTTCCCGTCCACCGCAACCTCGAAAACACCGCCCGACGAACGAATAAGCGTCGCCCTGATTCCCAGTGCCTTCTTAATCTTCTCCGCCAGACCGGCGGCCTGCGGTTGGTAGTTTCAAACTCCGCAGTATTCGATGGTTATGTTCATTTCGCTCTCCATAAAAAGTTACCACTCCCTAAAGCCGCCGCTTTAGACAAGCAGGTGGCGTCCCCTGGCCTCTTCCTCCAGCATCTCCCTGAAATCCGGGTGGGCTACGGAGATGAGCGCCCTCGCTCGCTGCTGTAGATTCCTGCCCCACAGGCTCGCTACGCCGAACTCCGTTACCACGAAGTGAACGTCTGCCCTCGTTGTAACCACCCCGGAGCCGAGCTTCAGCTTGGGCACGATGCGAGTAACGGTATTATTTTTGGTCGTTGACGGTAGTGCGATGATGGCCCTGCCGCCTTTGCTGGCCGCCGCTCCGCGGATAAAGTCGAGCTGTCCGCCAAAGCCACTGTAGATATAGGTCCCGATGGAATCGGAGCACACCTGTCCGGTGAGGTCAACCTCGATTGCGGAGTTTATGGCGATCATCTTGTCGTTCTGCGCGATAACAAAGGGGTTGTTGGTGTGGTCAACCGGGTGCAGTTCGAAGAGCGGGTTGTCATCGACGAAATCATACAACTCTCGGGTGCCGAGAATGAATGTTGCGATTACCTTTCCGGGGTGGAGCGTCTTCCTGTTGCCGGTGATAATTCCGGAATCCATCGCCCGAATAAGGCCATCGGAGATCATCTCCGTATGGATACCCAGATCCTTCTTGCCCTGAAGGAGGCTGAGGACTGCGTCCGGAATGCCTCCGATTCCCAGTTGGAGGGTAGCGCCGTCGGGAATCATGTCGGCTACTAAAGCGCCTATTTTCTTCTCCACTCCCGTCGCGGGTTTGCCCTTCAGTTCCAGGAGCGGCTCGTTTTCCTCGATGATGTGGGTAACCGCGGAGATGTGGATAAAGGAGTCGCCGTGTACGCGCGGCATCTGACTATTGACCTGCACTACCACCGTCTCGGCCATCTCCACCGCTGCCTTCGTCGACATTACTTCGACACCGGTACTCATGAAACCGTGCTCGTCGGGTGGTGAGCACTGGATCATGCAAGCGTCCACACGGCAGGCGCCGCTGCGTATTGCCTTCGGAATCATGTGGAGGTGGATGGGTACGTAGGCCGACAGGCCCTCGTTTACCGACTTTCGGTCCGCCGGTCCGACGAAGAGGGAGTTGTGGTGAAAAACATCCCTTGCACCGGGCGCGCTGAAGGGATCTTCTCCCATGAGCAGGACGTGCGATAGAGTGACATTCTCCAGTTCACCCGCCCTCTTAGCGAGGGCCTTCATAAGGGCAAAAGGCGCCGCGGCATTACCGCTGAGCATGACCCAGTCGTTGGATTTAATGGCCTTTACGGCCTCATCGGCGGCGCACAGCTTTTCTTTGTATGCATTGGTCCAGGACATCGCTACTCTCTCCCTAAGAGGGTGTCAAGGCTGGATGGGTTTTCAGCAATATGGTCACTGACAATTTGTCCATCGTAGAGGTAGCAGCTCCGCCTGAGGTCGCTCCACTGCCTGAGCGCCTCCTTCACACCTTTTTCCTGCATCGAAAGCAGGTATGGCAAAAGGGCATGGGTAACGGTAAAAGTCGCCGCCCTCGCCACGTATGAGGGGCAGTTCGGCACGGCGAAGTGACGTATGCCTTCACGGGTAAAGACTCCACCCGCCGGTCCCTGAAGCCTGGTCGTCTCAACGCACCCGCCCTGGTCGAATGAAAAGTCAAGAATTACGCTTCCGGGGCGCATCTTCTGAACCATGTTTCTCGTAACCACAATGGGCGCCAGTTCGCCCGGAACCAGTACCGCGCCCACGAGCACCTCGGCGAAGGCGCTGAACTTCTCCAGATTTTCCCTTGTTGCGTGTGCGGTTACGACACGCCCGCCGAATAAGTAGTCTATGGCTTCCAGCCTTTCGGTTGACCTGTCGAGGACGTAAACGCTGCACTCGAGGCCCAGGAAAGCTCTGGCGGCGTAGTAGCCTACGGTTCCTCCACCAATGATGACCACGTCGGCTGGCGGCATGCCCGGCGCTCCGCCGAGAAGGATGCCGATTCCTCCTGAGGAGGTTTCCAGTAAGCGGCCGGCTATTTGAGGAGCGATTTTCCCCGCGATCTGGGAGGAGATTTTAAGGATTGGAAGGGTGCCGTCCTCTTTCTGGATCACCTCGTAACCCAAGGCGGTCACCTTTCTCTCGGCCAGCTCGCCGACCAGTTCCTTCCCCGCCGCCGCCAGGTGGAGAAAGGCCATGATCACGGAACCGGGGTGCATGAAAACCAGATTTTCGCTCCCCGGCCTCTCGACCTTCACCACCACGTCCACGCGGCCGAACGCCTCCTCGTGGGAATAAACCACCTCGGCACCAGCCTTCCTATAAGCTTCGTCGAGGAAGCCGGAAGCCTCGCCGGCCTTGGATTCAACTACCACGCCGGCCCCGGCTTCCACCAGTTCGCGAACGCCCGATGGCGAAAGACCAACGCGTTTCTCGGAACATTCAGCGTTTACGGCGTATTCCTTAGGAATCCCGAATCTCATCGTTAACTCCTTTCATCCTGCCATTGCCTTCCCAAGCCGCTTTTCCGCAACCCGGGACAGCGCACGACCGATTAAAAGCCCAGGATCATCTTTGCCTCATCGCTCATCTTTTCGGGGCCCCAGGGGGGCGACCAGACGAGGTTTACATCGGCCCTATTCACCCCTGGAACCCTCAGAAGTTCGTTATTGGCCTCGAGGACCATTTCGTCCGCCAGGGGACAACCTGGAGAGGTCATCGTTAAATCCACTTCTACAACCCCCTCCTTCGATTTCACTTTGTAGACGAGGCCCAGACTGACAATGTCAAGACCGAGTTCCGGATCAACTACTTTGCCAAGCGCCTCAAGGCAGGCGTTTTCCAAAGCCGCGCCGACTTCTTCTTTAACTTTTTCTTCGTCCACCAGCACCTCCTTTCAATGGCGCGCGGCCCTGCCCGAACCCAAATTCCCGATTGAAACGCCCGCGCCTTCCAATCGCAAGTGCTTCTCCCGGGAAAAGCCGTTCCCTCCCCGTCTTTGGCGCATCTTCTGCCTTCGGCCCGGAGGTCCACAATCCCTTGATGAGTGAAACGCCATAGGCGCGAAACCGTGGACCGCAGAGTCTTTCCCGGCCGTTCGCATTAACCGTCGCGGGATCGGGGTCGAAAGAAACTGTTTCCAGCGTCTCCCGTCTCTGTTACGATGACACGCGGAGGTGACATTGTCCAGAACCCAATCGGTCGTCATCGTGGGACGTCCCAACGTCGGCAAATCCACTCTTTTCAACCGGCTCTTAGGAAGGAGGAAGGCGCTTGTCCACAACCTGCCCGGCGTCACGCGAGACCGTAACATGGCCCTGGTAAAACGTGATGGATTCTCGGTTCAGATCGTCGACACCGGCGGAGTGCTGGGAGAAACGGAGAGCCCCCTCTTCTCCCTGGTGGAGGAGCAGATAGCCATCGCAATTGCGGCCGGCGACCTGATTCTCCACGTCGTCGATGCCAGGAATGGATTGACCCCCCTTGACGCCGAGTTGGCCCGACGCCTCATCGTTTCCGGTAAGAGGGCGGTCCTCGTTGCGAACAAAGTGGACGTTCCGGCCCATGAAACAAGGGTCGCGGAGTTCTACGCCCTGAGCCTCGATCCGGTTATACCGGTTTCCGCGGAACACGGCCGAGGCATAGAAGAGCTGTGGCAATTCATCGTTTCGGAGCTGCACCTTCAAGAAAACGTCACGCCCGAAGAGAAGAGGCCTTTCGAAGGTCCGATCCGTATTGCAATCCTTGGCAAGCCGAACGTAGGAAAGTCCTCACTCGTGAACCGCCTCACCGGAGACAACCGCTCTCTCGTCTCGGAGATTCCCGGCACAACGCGCGATCCCGTGGACACTCCGATCACCTGGCAAGGCAAAAACCTGGTCCTCATCGACACCGCCGGTATTCGTAGAAAGAGCAAGACTGGCAGGGGCGCCGAAATCCTCTCCGTTATCCTCGCACGAAAGAACATACATGACTGCGACGTCGCCCTGCTCGTGATGGACGCCTCCGCCCCCCTATCACACCAGGACGCACACATTGCCGGCCTGATTGAGGCCCAGCGCCGCGCCTGCGTGGTCGTCCTCAACAAGTGGGACCTCGTGGAGGGAAGCGGGCACGCGAAGGAGATAGAAAGAACCGTGAGCGAAAGACTCGTCTTCATGAACTGGTTTCGCTTGGTGAGGGTGTCGGCCAAGACGAAGCGCCACATTGACCGCATACTTCCCGTCGTCTCCGAGAGCTTCGGTGCATTCTCGCTCAACATTCCAACGGCCGTTCTCAACAAGGCTATCGAAGAGATATTCCTCAGAATCCCCCCGCCGGCCTTCCACGGTAAGCAGTTGAAAAT
>CAZIBS010000063.1:0-14365 GCA_964537405.1 uncultured Thermoanaerobaculia bacterium
ATTTCGTCGAGTTCTCGCACGGCTCTCATCCACTCCACCTTTTTGCCTATTTCGGCTACCTTGTTTCGCAGAAGAACCATCATCCTCAGGGCAAGAAAGGAGCAGAAAACGTGGCCCTTGATGGCCTCTTCCGACTGGTGGTAGACCGGACGCGTGTCGAGCGTGCTCTTCATCGTCCTGAAGACGGATTCGACCATCCGGAGCCTCTTGTACTGCAAGGCCGTCTCTTAGGCCGAAAAGTCCGTGTTCGTTTCGCTCAAAATCGGGAAGCCGTCCTGAGCGAGAACCATTCCTACGACCATCTGCTTTAGGTCCGGACGATGGTCTTTGCTGTTTCCCCTCTTGCCGAATTCTTCCCCTCCTCCTTCACCCTCGAAGTAGATCGAGGTGGTGTCGAAAAAGACCAGGCTCAACGAGGAGAAGAGATTCCTCCGGGATTTGAAGAGAGCCTCCTCGACGAGGTCCTTGGTGCATCTGATCGCGGGAGGCGTACCCCTTTGGGGCTCCTTCTCCGCTTCGCTTCCGGACGGGACCTTGTCCTGCTGCTCATTCGGAAGCCTCTCGCCCCGAATGATCCAAACCAACTGATTCTCAACGACTTGCAGGTAGGTGTATTTTCCGGCTTTCTTTTGGCGAAAGAACATGCCCGAACCCTCCTTCCACCATGATAATACTATAACCAATTATAGATGTCAAGTGTACAATAACTTATCTGTGGCACTATGTTGCACGGCTCTCCAAAAACCACTTTCCTTGTTTTACGGGGGTTTGACACTCCCGTACCCTGTGGAAAACGCGATCAACTGTTCAAGATGAGCTTCGAGCAACCCTGCCTTTTTTCCGACCTTCTTGGACAGCATCTCATCCATCTGAAAAAGGGGACCTCATCTTGAATTCGGTACCGAACCCGTCCAGAACCCTTATCCAGCAGGAACCACTATACCATTACAGAATTATTTTGGACAGTAGTGGAAGAAAGTATGTTCTTCCTGACCAACCACCTTAAGTTCGGCCCCACAACCATCGCCGCGATCTACAAAGAGCGGTGGCAGATTGAACTCTTTTTCAAGGCCCTCAAGCAGAATCTGCGGATCAAAACCTTCGTAGGAACAACCCGCAATGCTCTTTACACGCAGATTTGGACAGCACTTATCGCCATTCTGATGCTCAGGATTATGGCGCTGAAGTCAAAACCCGGCTGGTCCCTGTCCACCCTCGCCGCTCTCCTCCGCTGGAACCTCTTCACCCACAGAGGCTTGTGGGAATGGGTGGACAACCCCTTCGGCCCTACGTCCTACGAAGAAGCATTCGATCAACCCAGCCTCTTTGGCAGTGGTTTTGGACAGCATACCAATGAAGCGTAAAAGGAGACCTGATCTTGAGATCGCGAACGAACCCGTCCAAAAACCTTGTCCCGCTTGGACCGTCATCCGCTCAAAACTTTATTTTGGACAGCAGTGACTTTCTTCCTTCTCGGGGACCCATACCTCAACGAGGCGCAAGTCGTAAGGGCAGGCCTGCCTTGCGCGCGCACCGGCAAGACGGATGATCTTGTCCGAGAGGATGTTCCCTCGCTCAGGCACGCGGCGCTCTTCCACTACCTCGTAAATCATCCCTCTCTTGGCCCGGGTGACGAAGAAGACATCGTCTTCGCAGAGGTCACCGAAAAAGGTGTAGTCGTTGTACCCGCGGTCGAATACCACGATGCTTCCCTTTGGAAACTGAATCGTCCCGGCGACATTGATCTCGTGCGTTTTCCCGTTCGTCAGGTCCGCGAAGACCGGCAAGTAGCCTTCGTGATCGAGCACCATATGCAGCTTGAGCGCCCCCTTGGCCTGCCGGAACTTCGCCCATGGGAAGAGGGAAAGACACAGGTCAATGACCGTCGCGTCCATGGAAAAAAGAGGATTCTTGAAGCGCAGGGGGTGCTTCAGTTTATGACGAACCATGCCCGACCCGCGATCCAGCAAATCGTAGAATACGTCCCGGTAGACCTTCCACGGTCTATGGGCGTTGGCGTAGGAGAGGGTGGATCGCTTCGGAGTGTCCTTGAGACCGAGGTGTACCTTTTTGCCCGGCATGGAGCCCAATCCGCCTACGATCTCCCGCAGGGAGTGCGCCTGCCCGAGCTGACAGAACAGCATCGACACAAACTGGTCCCACGACGAAAACCCCTTGGAAGCACGTTCCGCCCCGTGTCTACGTACGATCTCCGCAAACTCCACACGCGGCACCAACCCAAGAATTTGACTCAACAAGCTTGCGTGTCTTATCATAATTCCGCCTCCTTTCTTTTGAAGCTCGAAGCTCCAAACACTTCAAGCTTACAACAGGGGAGGCATTTATTCTTCGCCGATTCTTATTTTGGACGGGTGTGCCTTCTCATGATAAAGGGCAAATGTAGTTAACATGGGTTTACCCACATGAAACAGCGAGGAGCCAGGTTTATAGCTGCAACCGGCAACATACTGAAACTATGGCGAAGCGAAAGGCGAAAAGTTGGAAAACTGCTCCGCGGTTCCCCGTTTATGGCAACCGTGCAGACGGAAATGCCTGCCTGAATCATAAGGGAACGCCATGACCCGTTATCAAGTCACCAGAATCCATTGCGTTCACCGCCGTTCGATCGGTTCTCGCGGCCGTGCAACAGGCTCAAACGGTCCTTGAATGCGTTTTACCCTCACGGCAACCTGGTTAGAGAGCGAAGCAAAAAAGGAGTAAACTTTAGGTTGGTTAGTCACGTAAGACTAATATTTGAGCAGGAGGGAGTAATGGTCTCATGGAAAAGTTTTGGCGGAACGGTTGTTGGACTCGCCGGGATTGCTATGTGTTTGAACCTCTTCGCGGCCGGAGGAGGTCAGGTTATTGACCTTTCCCTCCAGGATGCGCTGAAGGTTGGCCTCGAAAAGAACTTCGATGTGCGCGTCCAGAAGGAGGTCCGTCGGCAGGCCGACTACAGCCTGAAGGGTTCCTACGGAGCTTACGATCCCTACCTAACCCTGGACTGGAGCAGTGGCGTCAGTCGCACGCCTACGACGAGCATCCTTCAGGCCGGCATCGGCGCCAACGTTTTCCAAAACCGGGCGGACAGATACAACCTCGGCGTGAACCAACACACGCCCTGGGGCCAGGACTTCACTCTCTCCTGGAACAACATCCGCCAAAAATCGAACTCATCCTTCATGACGCTGAATCCCTCCTACACGAGCTACGGAACGTTGTCCACCAAGCTTCCGCTCCTTCAAAACTTCGGTTTCAGGGTAGGGAATAAAACCGTGCTGGAGGCTCGTCTGAACAAGACCATAGCCGGTTCTACGTATTTGCAGAACGTAAGGGACGCGCTCTTCAGCGTGGAAACCAATTACTGGAACCTTGTTTACGCGATAAGGAACCTCAGGGTAAAGGAAAAAGCGTTGAACCTCGCTAAGCAGTTCCAGGAGGAAACCAAGAAGAAAATCCAGGTCGGCGTTCTGGCACCCATTGAGCAGTTCTCCGCCGATGCTCAGGTTGCCGGCCGGGAGGAAGACATTATTTCCGCCGCGCAGAGTGTTGGAGACAATGAAGACGCCCTCAAGCTCTCTCTGGGCATCACCAGGGACGACCCGGAGTGGTTGGCCCACATCAAGCCGACTGACGAACCGGTGACAGTCTCCAACGATTACGAGGAATCGAAACTCATCAAGGAGGCCCAATCGCGCAGGCCTGAACTTAAAGAGATGGAAAAGAAAGTCGAGAAAGATAAACTCGATACCCACTGGGCCCATAACCAGTTGCTTCCGAAGTTGGATTTCGATGCTGCTTTGACCTACAACGGTTCCGCTGGGTACTACGTCGACCCGAGAACCGGCATTGTTGTCAGCAATAAGTTCAGTAAGGCCTGGGAGCAGATAACCGGCCGCAATTTCAAGTCCTATTCCCTTGGCGTTAACTTCGCTATTCCCATAGGAAATCGCGCGGCCAAGGCGAGTTACCAAGTCTACAGGCTGGCGCAAAACGCGGATGAAATCGCCCTGGAGAAGCAGAAGCTGACCATCGCCAACGAAGTTCGCTCGGCCTTGAGAAACCTGCAGTCATCCCAAAAGCGGGTGGTCGCCGCGGATCTTACGCTGAAGTTACAGCAGGAGACGCTGGACGCGGAGAAGAAGAAGTTCGATAACGGCCTCTCCACGTCCTTTCAGGTGCTCAGCTACCAGAACGACCTGGCCGCCGCGGAGTCCGGTCTCCTCAGGGCGAAGATAGATGGAAAGCTGGCGGTGGCGAAGCTGGACAAGGTGGTTGGAATATACCTCCAGGCTCACAACATCGAAGTCAGATAGGGAAACGTACCAGCCATACGCCCGGGGTTGATCGCGAGGGAGAAAGAAGTGGAGGGAAAAATGGACGAAGAGAAGAAAGTGGAAGAACAGAGCGACCCAACGCCGGGTGCGCCCATCGGGGGAGAAGCCGGCCATGGAATGGAATCCGAAGGCAGTGTAAAGTCCATTTCCACCGGCGCGGCCCTTGTTGGGGTTTTCACGTCGCCGGGTGACACCTTTAAGCGCCTCGCGAGGGGCAAACCCTCCTGGAGCTTCTTGCTTCCACTCGTATTAATCACATCTTTTCCTTCGTGTCGGGCTTTCTGTACACGAGCCGCGTGGACATGGGTCAGGTAATCCGGGAACAGATCGGCCGGACCCCGGCCGCGACCCAGATGACCAAAGCGCAAATGGATAAGGCGGTCGAAATGGAGGCCAAGTTCGCCAAGTTCGGGCCGTACTTCACCATCGTTATTATTCCCATCTTCTTCCTGTTCCTCGCTTTTATCTTCTGGCTGGTTATCATGGCCTTCGGCGAAAAGCTGAAGTACGGGGACGCCTTCCGGGTGGTCTGCTGGTCGTATCTCCCCAAGCTGCTGTTTTTTCTGTTGTTCATTCTCATCCTCTTTATCAAGGACCCCACCCTCATTAACCCCAAGAATCCCATCATGACCAACCTCGGTGCCCTCTTCGGCCGTGAAAAACTGGGCAAGCCGCTCTACGCCCTACTTTCGGACCTCGACGTCTTCACGCTCTGGGTCCTGTGGCTCTATTCCGTCGGTTTCGCGGCCTTCACCAAGGCGAAGACGTCCAAGATGGCCGGGATTGTTTTCGGTCTCTTCGCCCTCTACGTGCTGGCTCACGTGGGTCTCGCGGCAATCCTTTAATCGGAGACGACCACCATGCGCAAACGTCTTGTTATTGTCGGGATAATCATAATACTCCTGGCCGTAGTCGTCATCGTTTCGGTGTCGAAATCCGGCGCCAGGGGCAACGTTGTCGACGTCCATAGGGTTGTTCGCGGCACCATCGCCCCCACCGTTACCGCAGACGGCCTGGTTACCGCTAAGAACACCGTCAACATCTCTTCCCAGGTCATTGGAGAGATCACCCGGATTCCCTTCAAGGAGGGGGCTCACGTCAGGAAAGGCGACATTTTGGTCCAGATCGATCCCGATACCTACCAGCGGGATGTCGCCTCTGCCAGGGCGACGCTGAAAGCAGCCAACGTGGCGGTTCTCCAGGCGAAAGTCACCCTGGCGCAAAGAACGAAGGACTGGGAGAGGGCAAAGGATCTCTTCTCCAAAAAGATTTATTCGACCCAGCAACGCGACGATGCCCGACTCGCCTTCGCTCAGGCTAAACTCTCCGCCGACTCCGCGAAGGCGCAGGTGGCCCAAAGCCTGGCGTACTACCAAAAAGCGCAGGACAACCTGGCTAAGACAACCATGCGATCGCCAATCAATGGTGTTATCACCGCGGTAGATGCGAAGGTCGGCGAGACGGCCGTCACGGGCACCATGAACTTCGCTGGCACGGTTATCCTCACCGTCTCCGACCTTTCGCAGATTATCACGGAGCTTCAGGTGGACGAAGCGGATTATCCCCGCCTTGCGCTGGGCCAACCCGCTATAGTGACGGTGGATGCCTTGGGCGGAAAAGAGTACAAAGGCAAGGTTACGGAGATCGGCGCTTCCGCCCAGGCGGGCGGCGTGGGTCTTCAATCCAACATTCGCCAATTCAAGGTCAAGGTCGCGTTGCTTCACCCCGGCACCCGGCTGAGACCTGGTGTAACCGCACGGGTAAAGCTCATAGCGGACAAGCGAAAAAACGTTCTATTCGTTCCCATCGGCGCCGTGAGAACCGAGGAGAAAAATGGTGAAAGGAGCTATTTTACCTTCGTTGCCAAGAACGGAAAGGTGGTCAAGAAGACCATAACGGTCGGGCTCTCGGATGATTTGAATACGGAAGTCACCTCCGGTCTCTCCGAGGGCGACGAGGTTATCACCGGGCCCTACCGCCTGTTCAGAACGCTTCGCGAGGGCGATAGGGTTAATGTGAAACACACGAAAAGGAAAAAGGGCGACAAAGAAACATCCAAGAGCAAGGTACGGGTTCATGCCGGGGCAATGTAAGGAACTCCTGATAGAGGCCAAGAATCTTGTAAAAGACTACCCCATGGGTGTGGAGGTCTACCATGCCTTGAAAGGGGTGAACTTGATGGTGCGCAAGGGCGAATTCATTGCTATAATGGGGCCTTCAGGCTCCGGCAAATCCACCCTGCTGCACCTGTTGGGCTGCCTGGACACGCCCACGTCCGGTGAGTACCTGCTACACAACACCCCCGTTCATCAGCTTACGCCCGACGAACTGGCCGAACTGAGGAACCGGGAGATCGGCTTCATCTTCCAGATGTTCTTCCTTCTACCCAGGGCCAGCGCCCTGGAGAACGTGGAACTGCCGCTAATCTACGCGAAGATCCCGCCGGCCCAGCGGCGGGATATGGCCATGGATGCCCTCAGGTTTCTCGGGCTCGAAAATCACGCCAACCACCGGCCAAACCAGCTCTCAGGCGGGCAGCGACAGCAGATAGCAATCGCGAGGGCACTCGTGAACGGGCCGTCTCTTATCATGGCCGACGAACCGACGGGCAACCTGGACAGCACAACCAGCGCACTCATCATGCAGTCCCTGACCAGGCTCAACGAGGCGGGTAAAACCCTTATTCTCGTAACGCACGAAGCGGATATCGCGGCCTATGCCGCCAGGCAGGTCCGTATCAAAGACGGCCTGATCGTGAGCGACGAAGTCGTCGGGACGGTGTCCCCGTGAGCGGCGCAACCAGGAAAGAACGAATCTATGGCCTTGGCGGGACCTTTGTCGAACTGCTTCGCAGTTCGCTCAGGGCCATCCGCGCCAACAAAATGCGATCCTTTTTAACAACTTTGGGCATCATCATCGGCGTGCTCGCCGTGGTTGCCGTGGTCTCCATCATGCAGGGCGTATTCCAGTCCTTCCTCGGCCAGTTCGAGTCGCTTGGCGGCGACACCATGTTCATCCGTTCCAACTACGAAATGTTCAAGGATCGGCGGGAGGGAATCCGCCGGTTGAAAATGACCTACGGCAACGCGCTGGCGATAGCAAGGGACGTTCCCGAGGTGAAGGCTATCGCACCCATGTTGATAAAGCAGGATTCAATAGCCTACAGGGGCCGCAAGGATTCAACGCAGATCATAGGAACCACGGAATCCTACGCGCCGATAAATAACATGAGCCTGGAACTCGGGCGTTTTCTGGGACCTATGGACGTAGAGGGTAGGCACAAGGTTTGCGTGATTGGGCAGGACATCCTCGATAAGCTCGCCCTGCCGAACCAGTGCATTGGGATGGAGATTCAGATCGGTCGGGGAACTTACACCATCGTTGGAGTCATGGCCAAGAAGGGCGGCTCCTTCGGTCGAAGCGAGGACGACCGGATTTTCGTACCCATCCCCACAGCCATCCAGCAATACGGCCAGGAGTATGCTAACGACCTCGTGATTATCGTCCAGGTAAAGGACCCGAAGAAAATGGACGCGGCCGTGGAGAGAATTACTTCCGTTCTTAGACGCGAACACGGTTTGAAGTTCGGCCAGATGAATGATTTCCGGATCTTCACCATGGACGAGATTCTCAAGCAGATAAAGCAATTTACCGGTATTTCCACGTTGATCGTGGCCGCCATCGTGGGTATCACCCTCATCGTGGGCGGCATCGGCATCATGAACATCATGCTGGTTTCCGTTACGGAGCGAACGCGCGAGATCGGAATCCGCATGGCAGTGGGCGCCAAGCGCATTCACATCCTCTACCAGTTCCTCATCGAATCGGTAACGCTGTCCACCCTGGGAGGGATCCTGGGGCTCCTTGCGGGATGGGGCGCTTCGACGCTCACCGTGACCATCCTCCGCCACACCGTTGCCAAGACATTCCCGGCCGCCTACGTTCCACTGTGGGTCATTCTACTCAGCTTGGGCTTCGCCGCCTTCACGGGCGCCGTTTTCGGCGTTTACCCCGCCTACAAGGCTTCCCGCCTCGATCCCATCGAAGCCTTGAGGTACGAGTAAGCCATGCCCTGCCGCGAAGGCCGGGGTATAATTCCCAACCTTAAACAGGAACATCGTTGACGAACCGGAACAAAACGTGTGGCCCCCAATCCCTTGATGGGTGAAACACCATTCTCCCAAACACCCAGACTGTTGGGCCTTACGCGGTTATCGGCATCAACCATTGCGGGATTGAGCTATGGGGGTTGACTTTTCTCATCTCAATGGATATACTCATGCTTTGAGGTGGTAAGATGTTTTCCCAAACCAGCCGCTATGCTTTGAATATCCTGAGTTATCTTGAAAACAGGCCCGGCCAATGGTGTAGGAGCAATCAAATAGCCGAGGCCACCGGCATGCCCTCCAACTATCTCTCCAAGATGCTCAACCAGCTTAGGAAAAGAGGCTTTGTTTGGAGCCGGAAAGGCTGGGGCGGCGGCTTTCAACTCAAGGAAGAAGCCCGCTCCATCCCTATTTTCAGCGTGCTCGAAGTTTTCGACGGCATTCAGGACAAAGCGGCCTGTATCTTCGGATTGAGGGCTTGCGACGAAACACATCCCTGCCCGTTACACGATCATTGGCAACCCGTATGGAAGGCCTACGAGGAAATGCTTCACTCGGTCACCATAGCCGATCTTCATGAGGGGAAGATCGGAGAGCCGGAGTGATTTCTTTTGATCATTTCAGTGAATATTATCTTCCACTAATGGTATGATTAATACAGAAAGGAGTACGCTCATGCACAAAGCCATTGAAACGCTGAAGGAGGAACACCGCATCATTGAGCAGGTTCTCGGCGCCCTTGAAAACTACGCGGAAACGGTCGGCCGAAGCGGCGTTCCCAAGCGGGAGATGGTGAGGGACTTCGCCAGCTTCTTTGCCAACTTCGCCGACAAATTGCACCACGTCAAGGAGGAAGACCTGCTCTTCGTCTCCATGAACGACTTCGGTTTCCCGAAGGAGTACGGACCCGTGGCCGTGATGCTGGCGGAGCATACCGAGGGCAGGAAATACGTCGGTGCACTTCGTGAAATCGGGGCAGGCGACGGAGAGCTGAGTCCGCAGGAAAGAACCGCCTTTCTCCAAAGCGCACTCGCCTATATTCCCCTCCTGAGGGAACACATCCAGAAGGAAAACAATATTCTCTATCCCATGGCGCAACAGGCGTTACCGGAAACCAAGCTGGATGAGCTTCTCGCATCCTACGGCCCTTTCGCGGACAAGGTCATGGGTGCGGTGGAGCGCGAGCGTTATATTTCCCTCGCAAACGCCTTGGCCACCGCCTACCCACCGGATCCGGCAAAGATGGCCGACGCCCAGTCCTGCGTCGGCTGTGCGGGAAACGCCTGACAAACGTCGGCGGTACCAACCCGCCGTTTTTTTAGGAAGGAGGAATGATGAACGAAGCGAAGCAAACAAACCCCATCTCCCCGTGGTGGAGACATTCTCTGATCCTCGTAATGATCGTAGGATTCAGCGTTCTGGGTATCATTACCGCCTTGACTTACTCAAACGCTCCTCCAATCCCATCGCGGGTTGTAAATGAATCCGGCGCTTTGCTCTTCTCGCGCCAAGATATCGAAGCGGGCCAGGTGGTCTTTCTCAAACACGACCTCATGGAACAGGGAACTCTGTGGGGCCACGGCGCCTACCTCGGGCCCGATTACACGGCGGAGTATCTCCACAAAGAGGCGGGGATTGCTCTGGACACACTCGCTCACGAACGATTTCAAAAGGGCTTTGCGGACCTCACGCCCGAAGGACGAGCCTTCCTTTCCAAAAAGCTGAAGGAAGAACTCAAGAAAAACCGGTACGATGCCTCCACGGGAGAACTCGTCTTTTCACCCGGCGAGGCGGCCGCTTACAGGGAGCTGATTCCGTACTGGTCGGACTATTTCACGAAGGGAAAGGGCGCGCCCGGTCTTCCGGCCGGGTTCATCCGCGACCCCCTGGAACTCAAAAATCTCACGGCCTACTTCGCGTGGGCTACCTGGGCCACGGTTACAAACCGTCCGGGCAAAAACTACACTTACACCAACAACTGGCCTTACGACCCACAAGTCGGTAATTTTCCATCCAGCCAGGCCTATATCTGGAGCGCCCTCAGCATCCTGGTGCTCCTTATCGGGTTGGGACTTGTGCTCCTTTTATTCGGTAAGTTTCACTTTCTGGGCTGGGAGGGAGGCGAGGGGGAAGCCGGCTCTCTGGCCGTTCCGGATGAACCGTGGGCCTTGACACCCAGCCAGTGGGCCACCGGAAAGTACTTTTTCATTGTGGCCCTGCTCTTTCTTCTGCAAGCGTTTATTGGCGGCGCTCTTGCTCACTATCTTGTGGAACCCAACGCGTTTTACGGCATGCATTTCATCACCAAGTTCCTGCCCTTCAACCTACTTCGCACCTTCCACCTCCAGCTCGCCATTTTCTGGATTGCCGTGGCTTGGGTCGCCGGAGGGCTCTTTCTGGCGCCTTGGGTCGGCGGGAGCGAGCCAAAGAAGCAGAAGCTCGGCGTCAACGTTCTTTTTATCGCACTCCTGGTGGTCTCCCTGGGCAGTCTCGCGGGCGAATTCCTGAGCGTAAACGGGATGTTCAGCAAACTATGGTTCTGGTTGGGCGACCAAGGCTCCGAATACCTGGACCTGGGCCGATTCTGGCAAGTGCTCCTGGCGCTGAGCCTCCTCTTCTGGATATTCCTCATGTTCAGAGCCCTGCGACCGGCCATGAAAAAGGAGGGCAAGTCCGGGCTTAGCGCACTATTCCTGTATGCGGCGGTGGCGATCCCCGTTTTCTACCTCCCCGCCTTCTTCTACGGTCCCCATACGAACTTCGCCGTCATCGACAACTGGCGGTTCTGGATCATTCACCTCTGGGTTGAGGGCTTTTTCGAACTATTTGCGACGGTGCTCGTTGCGATAATGTTCCGTCGCATGGGACTCGTGACCACCCGGAGCGCTACGCGCCTCGTTTACCTTGATGCAATCCTCTTCCTGACGGGAGGCATAATCGGGACAGGTCACCACTGGTACTTCACCGGCCAAGGTACGCTTAACATGGGACTCGCCGCGTGCTTCTCGGCCCTCGAGGTCGTGCCGTTGACGCTTCTCACGCTGGATGCGGCAGGGTTTATGCGGTTGCGCGCACGAACCAAAAACGCGGTGGTGGATACGGCGTACAAACAAAGATGGGCCATATACTTCCTCATCGCCGTGGGGGTCTGGAATTTCGTCGGTGCGGGTGTTTTCGGCTTCCTCATAAACATGCCCATCGTCTCCTACTTTGAGATCGGCACGACGCTGACTCTCAACCATGCCCACGCCGCTCTGTTCGGAGTATTCGGAATGCTGGCGCTGGCAGTTCTCGTTTTCTGCCTGCGCTCCATGCAGAGTGACGCCGTGTGGATCAAAACGGAGAATCTGGTCAGGTTCGGATTTTGGGGACTCAACATCGGGCTGGCCTTGATGATTCTTCTGGACCTTTTTCCGGCGGGAATTCTGCAACTCCTGGATGTGCTGGCCAACGGCTACTGGCACGCCAGGAGCTTGACATACACAATGAACGGAACTTTTCACGAGCTGGAATGGACGCGGATCGTCGGGGACTTGGTTTTCCTGCTCTTCGGCGTTATTCCCATAACGCTCGCCGCGATTCGATCTTACCTGAAGCGAGACCTGAAGCCGATTCTTCCATAAGTTTGTCGAGAGGAGGCCCTTTCATCAGGGCCTCCTCTCCCGTTTCTGAAGGAGCTTATCCATGGAAAAAAAGCAGCTTGTTGCATCCGTTTTTGATCTTCCCGCCAACGTCCAATTTGCGGAACGAGGGATCGTTAGCAAGACGTTGCACGAATCACCGTCCTTCAAGCTGGTACTCTTCTGCTTCGAGCCGGGCCAGGCCCTTAGCGAACACACGGCGCCCTTCGAAGCAATCATCCAGGTAATTGAAGGTTCGGGTGAAGTCAGATTGGGCGATAGCGTGCAAAACGCCAAACCAGGCGCCCTTTACGTCATGCCGGCCGGCCTCACCCACGCGGTCACCGCCAAAGAACGCTTTGTTTTTCTTCTGACCATGGCCCGGCCGTCGAATCCCGTTGGACTCTCCTAGAAATCCCGCGGGACGGTCATAACAAAAAAGGCCGTCAGTCGGAGAATGTCCCTCCCCGTTCCGAAAAATGCTTCTTTAATCGGGTGAGGCACCCACGATGCGAAGGCGCGGGCGTTTCAATCGCGGAACCAGGAAAAACGCGACCTAATTGTTTAAGATTAGCTATAGTAGGAAACCGTAGCTTTTAAGAGGAGATGCAGGGTGTTGTCAAGTCCATCCCACGAAACAACGGCGGTGCGGGTCGGTAATTTGGTTGTAGGTGGGGGTGCCCCCGTGGTGATCCAATCAATGACGAACACCGACACCGCTGACGTTGAAGCCACCGCACGCCAGTGCGTTGAACTCGTTCGGGCCGGTTCCGAGATGGTCCGTGTTACCGTGAACACGCCGGGAGCGGCGAAGGCCGTGGTGGAAATAAAGAAACGCATGGTCGACAAAGGGTGCGATGTGCCCCTTATCGGCGATTTCCACTACAACGGTCACCTTCTCCTTACCAAGATTCCCCGATGCGCTACGGCGCTGGACAAGTACCGGATCAACCCCGGAAACGTCGGGATCGGCGCCCGCTGCGACGAGCAGTTCACCACAATCTGCGAGGTGGCACGGGACAACAACAAGGCCGTGCGCATAGGCGTAAACGCCGGATCGCTAAACCCCGAACTCGTGGAACGCAAGATGAAGGAGAACGCCGACCGGGAACCGGCCGAGGCGACCGGCGCAGTACTGGGAAAGTGCATGGTCCTCTCCGCCCTCGAATCCACCGAACTGGCGCTGAAAGCCGGCCTCTCGTCGGGCAACATCATTCTTTCGTGCAAAAGTTCGCGCCCGCTCGAACTCATCGCCCTCTACCGCGACCTATCGTCAAAGACCAGCCAGCCCCTCCACCTGGGACTCACCGAAGCCGGTATGGGACTCAAGGGGCTCGTATGGTCCACCGCGCCTATGGCGGTTCTTCTCAACGAAGGAATCGGCGACACCATCCGCGTCTCGCTGACTCCAAACCCCGGTGGGGACCGCAGCGAAGAGGTCTACGCCTGCCGCGAGCTTCTCCAAGCCCTCGATCTCAGGCGCTTCTCCCCCACCGTTACCTCCTGTCCCGGCTGCGGCCGGACTACCGGCACGACATTCCAGCGGTTGACGAAGCACGTGGAAGCGTTTATTGCTAGGCGGCTTCCCGAATGGAGCGACCGCCGGAGTGGGGTTGAAACCATGTCCCTCGCCGTAATGGGCTGCATCGTAAACGGTCCCGGCGAATCCAAGGCGGCGGATATCGGCATCAGCCTGCCGGGAACCGGAGAATCTCCCAGGTGCCCTGTTTTCGTCAAGGGCCGTCCCTTTACTATCCTCCAGGGGGACTACGAAGAACTGGCCCGTGGCTTCGAGAAGATTGTCGAGGAGTTCGTGGTTGACAACTACCCGTCGAAGTAGGGCGTGGGACGACCCGAGCCTCATCTTGAACGCTTTATTTTTGTAAGTCCTTGAGAATCAATATGATACGGAAGCAGAAAGCAGGCGTGGCCTGCCTGCAGCAGGCAGGCACCACATCGGGGTGGTATCATTTACTATACACAAAGGGTGCGTTATCTATCTGGTGGATCTTGCTGTATCGCCCGGGGGCTTAGCAGGCTGCTGAAAAACTCCCCATAGGTTGCGTTGCCAGCGCCACGGCCACGGATGCAAGGCGTCGCGACCCGTCTGCGCCTGCCTGTGTCGGCACGGCAGACAGGTGCGTACACGCACAGGCAGGCGACGTCGATGCGGCTTCCCTCTCCCGGATTCTTTCTCCTTGGTCTTCGCCATTTTGCGCAGGAGGATCCCGCCGGTCACCGGGAAGCCTCTCGCCCCGAATCATCAAAAAACCATCAACCCGTAGGAGGGGCTTACAGCCCC
>CAZIBS010000064.1:0-14260 GCA_964537405.1 uncultured Thermoanaerobaculia bacterium
TCTTCGTATCATACTGATACTTAAGGACTTACTAAAATGAACTGTTCAAGATGAGTTTAAGTCTTCACCCTTCATTCCTTTCATCTTGCTCTAAAGGCGGAATTGGTAGACGGTAGAGAGTCCAGGGGCCCACTCTGTCTACGACCGGTAGATTGTAAAACCGCGTGGTAACAATATATTCCAGTCGTATTGAGCGGTACTCCGCGGCAAGGTCTAAAAGTTCCTGCTCCGTGAGGTTTATCCTATCATCAAGCTTCCACTTTCCTTTTGGGTATGCCTTAATGAGCCTCATCCGCCGGATCCACTCCCTGGCGAAACCGGCGTCGTAGAGAAGCCCCGAGTGATCCTTTAAAGTGACAAAGGAACTCCGCATTGTCTTGATCCGAAAATTCCGCCAGAGCGGATTGACCAGGACGGTCGCTCCAATAGGCACGTTTCGGCTCACCATGTCGTAGATACGACCCATGGAAGTCTTGTTGGTCTTATAGGCTTCGGACTTGACGTAACCTATCTTCAAAGCCGGAACAAACGGTGCTAACACAGGCCGCATTCCTGATGTAATAATAAAAGAGGTGGGCGGAAGGAGAAACAGGGTTACAATGAAGGCGCAGCCAACAAACACGGGCATTCGCCTTACCATCTTCTCATGTGCTTTTCCGCCCCCGAACCGTGCCGTAACTAAGGCAAGACACGAGAAAACCAACCCAAAAGGCAAGCCCTCCGCCGGCCAGTTGATCCCGCGAGGAGAAAGAATTATCATCCAGAAAGCTTGGAGAAGTATCAGAACCGTCAAACCGATTCGCCCCGGCCAACATAACCGCTCTTCCCCACCCGCGCGGCTACAGAGTTGGAGGATTGCAACAATGGCTACCACCATCACGTGGCTTCCCACAGCCCCGGTTATCCAGGTAGCCATAAGGTACAAGGCTAATAATATCCGCCGCCAGCGATGGTCCCTGAGTCCCGATGCTATCCAACCCGCCAGCCAAACCACCAGAACGAATATCACCCAAAAGTAGCTCCGGGCGAGACAGAGTTGTGCAGCCAAGGCGAAGCCCGCGTAAGCTCCCGTGAGCCCGAGGAAGGTGAGAATAACCGCACCGGCGGCCAAAGAGTAGAGCCTGCGCTCCCCGGCGGAAAAAGGGTGTAAACGCCGGCTGACAAGCACTACCAGCCCAAAAGCTACCGTGTAGAGCCCTATCTCCATCCAGGTGCTGGGAACCCAACTTTGTGGAAAAACATCCGGTAGCGTATGCCAAAGGAACTTGAAGCGAACCCCGCTGTAAAAGGTCCAGATCTCTTGGTGGGCGCCCTGCAGCTTTGCAAAAACGGCCATCAACCCCGATGCGAGCCCGGAAACCAGGACTCCCTCGAAACAATCTCGCCATCGACGCTCAAGAACGAGGGCCAGGAACATACCGCAAACCACGGGGACCACGCTTATAATGTGGATGAAGATTCCCAGCGTGAGTAGAATCCACGTCCACCGGAACCGACCATTGAGAAAGAGGTAAACCGCCGCCAGGACGAGAGCCATGGCCAGGCATCGACCGGTGAAGTAGGAATCGAAAGTACCGATATCCGCCCCCGGGATCTGGTAAGCGGGAAGCCATAGAAAAACCGCAATCCACGCAGCCGTCCGATTTGTCCAAACAGTCTTGGCAATCTTGAAAATGAAGAAGAGCGAAACGTACGTCGCTACAAGATAGAGAACAAAGAATACGAGTTTCAAAGCCATCCACCGCTGAAAGAGAGACAGGGTCGGCCAGAGAATCGAGTCATGGATCCATGGAAGGGACAGTAGGTAATCGTGAGCGAACAGTGAAGGATTGTGCCAATGGTATAGAAACGGCAGATAAAGGGCCTGATCGCCGACTCCGAAGCCGTAGTATCCCCGAACAGCAATGGCCACAACGGAGAGCAGACCGATTCCGAGCCAGGGCGAATCAGTAGTCCAGGTTTTCCGCAACCAACCTTTCAGTGGTTCCAACGACACCTCCTAATTAACCTAAAACCACCACCTAAACCGGGATTCGCCTGCCTACCGCGTTGCACGCAAGCGCGGCCTGTCTGCGTGCGGGCAAGACCCGCCCGCACAGGCAGGCGCAGGCAGGTACGGCGGGACAAGGCTCATCTGTGTTGTTGCCGTCGCCGGTTTGATACTAGATGTAGCGATACTACGACTTTGCTCCATCCGGTTTTCCGGATGGACACAAGGTTAGCCAATTTCCCCTCAGGCGCGGCCATCGCTTGCCTTCCTCGGACGCCGTCTCGAAATACTTGCAAGTAGGACTACCACCAGCCAACCCAACACGGTAATAAGGAGCCCTTCCCGAATGGAATGTGGCGCGTAGTTAAACTCAACTTTGTGATCTCCCGCAGGAACGCTTATGGCCCGAAAAGCCAGGTCGGCGGGAAAGATGGGGGCCCTTCGTCCATCGATTCGGGCCTGCCAGCCGTCCGCGTAAGAGTCCAAGAGCACCAGGACTGCCGGGCTTGATGCCGATACATTGAAACGAAGACGAGTCAGGCCGTCTTCAATCCATGTCACCTTGTCGCCGGGGTCCGGTTTCCCGATTTCCGAACTGCCGCGCCAGCCTTCCAGAACCACTTTGTCGCGCAACAGGTTCCGCTTAAGAAGGTTCCTCCATATACGATAGGAATTCTCTTCGTTCACGGATGGCACCACGGAGTGTATTAGGAAAGCTCGGGGAAGTGCGTCCGGAATGGTTAGCCAGCGGAAGCGCCCCGAATTGTCATCCAGGGGAATCCCGGCTATCCGGACTCCAAGAAGCCCGAGGTTTCTCCTTTGCCCCCCCGCAAAGGCCAGCAGCGTAAAGTATTTGTGGCGCCCTTTTGGCCAGAAGGCCTGCTGGAGTACCGCATAGCGCTGTAGCAGCAGCACGTCCTGAATCCTGACGTCACGCAGATTCCAAAGCGTAGCCAAATTAGGTGCGAGGCATGATAGTGTGCCGCCGGTGGGAACACTGGGCGACCAGAAGCGTCCGTGGTTTTTCGCCAGCAAGGTTCTGGCCTCCTTCACCGCTGGGGGACCGCCTGCCAGCGGATCAAGGCGGTTAAAGTAGGAGTGGTGTGGTTCAGAAAGGCTTCGAACGAACTCGAAGGGTGTCCCGGCTTTCAGGTAGCCATGTGCGAGAACGAATGGATCCAGTACCGACAGTGTCATCAGTAAACCCAGGCTCACCCGCCGCACCAGGCCTGGCTTCACCCAAACGGCTACAAGCGCGAGTACCAGCAGCAATCCCGTGAAAGCCAGCCAATCCAGGCGCATAAGCCGGACCAGTTGTCCGCCTTGCTCCTGGTTCCACAGCAAAACCCCGCCAATAGGAACTAAGCCAAGAATGAGAGCAATGGCATAGCGCCATCGCCGACCGTCTTTTTCTTCCGCTAGCCTCCCGACACCGACGGCCAGAAGTGGAACCAGGGCGAAGATAAAGAGGCACCGGCCATAAAAAGACGGAATTATTCCACCAAGGCTCAACAACCAATAAAGACGCCCAAAAGGTACGGGGTGGAATAGTAAAACAACCGAGGCCGTTAACACCGCTATTGGCGCCCAGAGCCACCTCGCCCGAACCACCGTAGAAAGGCCCAACAAACCAAGACCCCAGAGAAGCGGGCTCAGATAGATATCGGAGCGTGGGATAACCAGACTTACAAAACCGCGAGACGACATTTTGGCGGCGAACTGGGTAAGGGCCAGCTTGTAGGGATATGCCTGCTCGAAGTTCTGAAGGACCGGCATCCAGTGCACCGCCGTCAATAGCCCCGCCAGTGAGGCCACTCCCGCGGCTTCAACCCAGAAAACCCAGCACCGCTTGCCCTTTGGGCGTACCGCCCACGCCACCATCGCATAGAGAAAGGAACCGGCGGTCAGGAGCAGCGCGGCCTCAGGATGGCCGGAGTATACGGTTCCGGCAATCATCACCGCCGGCAGCCACCATTTGCGTTCTTGGGGGTCGAGTGCACGCTCCCAGGACCACAGCAACCATCCGAACCACCAGCCCGCCCATAGGTCCGAGTACACTATGTTGCGAACGCTCCATGGATTGATCACGGCAAGCGACACCGCATAGACCCGAACCCACTTGTCCGGATTCAGCCGTTTCAGCCAGAGATTTATACCCCACGCGCCCCAAAGACATCCGAAGAACAAACCAAGAGTGTAGACCCATGGATTCGGAAAGAGATAAAAAGGCCACAAAAAAGGAGAAAACGGGTAGACTTGCCCACTGCCCATAGCGGGCGTCCCGCATCCTTGATACGGGTTCCATGTGGGCAAATGTCCACTCCTAAGGGCCTTGCCGGCCAGAGCCGCATTGGGATAGTGAAGCAGAATAGGCGAAGCATCCCATGGAAAAGGATTGTCGATGACCGCGGAATCCCCGCCTCCAGGAATAGCGGTCACGCTGCCCGGTTCAAAATGGAAGGGAACAACATGACGGCCCTGCAGAAAAAAGGGCCAGAAGAGAACCATAACCGCCACGATTATCAAAATTGTCGGAAGGCGACCCGCAAGATTATCGAATAGCCCGCGCATTATGGCTTCGCCGCGGGTTTTGCGAATAGGATATTCTTATCCATAGCTTGCTCGGGAAGCCGGACCCCCTGTGAGAAGAGGTGCTGAGATATGTTTCTCTAGCCTTCGCACTCAGGGTCTACCTTTGCCGAATAATTCCGGATAACTCTTATCGGAGTGTTTCGTTGACCTCAAGGTCTTCAAGCGTTTGTCGATCGCCTTGCAGAGTTCTGAATCCTTCCGCAAGTGGGCCAACCGTAGTGCTATCTCCAATTCCCTCCTCGCCTCTCCGGTTTTTCCCAATTTTGCCAGCGTGAGTGCCGAATAGAGCCTTAGAATTGGATCCCCGGGCGCGAGAGAAGCTGTATTCTCAAATTGTTTCAGCGCGTCTTTGTAGCGCCCCAGTCGAACCATGGTCCGTCCAAGACCGACGCGCGGTTCAACGGCCGCAGGCAAAAACAGGACCGCCTTACGATAGGACGCAAGCGCTTCGAGCAACTTACCTTCTCGTTCCAGCACCATGCCAAGATTGCTATAGGCCTTGCCGTCGCTTGGCGACAACTTGACGGCGCGTCTGAGGCAGGCTTCCGCCGGAGAGAACTTCCCAGTATGGTAAAAGGCCAGGCCAATATCCCCCCACACGCCTTCATTAAAAGGATCTAATTGGGTGGCCTTCTTAAGGTATGGCACGGCTTCAGCGGATTTCCCCTCATTGATGAGGCCGAGACCCAGAGACTGGAGAATCGTCGCCGAGAGTCCATTTACGGTTAGATCATGCGCGAACACCGTGGCGCTGTTTCGCCAGTATCCAGCCTGGTGCCAGCTCAAAAGCGCCAGGACAACGATCAACGCGACGCTCCACCAACCAACCCGGGAGCTGCACCTGGCATTCTTTTCCACCCACCCGGCGACGCCCCAGACCAACATCAGGAAGACGCCTACGAGTGAAAAGTAGGTGTAGTGGTCGGCGTAGGCCTGCCGGCCCGTTTGAAACAACCCACAGACCGGAAATACCACCACCAGATACAACAACCACCCGATGGGAAGAAATGGGTGCTTTTTGGAGAGTTTGATAACCAGCACCGTGATGAGAACCAACATCAGGACCGACAAGGTTATCTTCCAGTAAGGCCATCCTCCCGGCGGGTAGGTATAAAGAATGGTAAGATTCAGTGGAATCACCATTTTCTGTATGTAGGTCGCGTAGGCAACCGCCGCGTTAGCGAAGCGAGTCCACAACGGAAGGCGACTTAAAGCAACGACTGCACCTTGATGGTTTTGAGCTATGAAGGTCAGGACGGCGAAGACCGCCGACAAGAGAAGAAGAGGCGCCTTCTCTAGTATCAACAGCCCCGGGGAAAACTTGGGAGGTAAAGGGCGATCTTTGTTATGAAGACTATCCTCGACACGGGTGCCCTCTTCATCAGCGGGCACCTTCCTCTTCCAAGGCGACCAGGTAGACCTGTCCAACGGCCAGAAGTCCAGCAGGAGAAAGACAATGGGCGCCGTTACGAGCATGGATTTTGCCATGAGACCGAGTGTAAGCAACAGAAACACCAGGAGATACCTGGATATTGTTGGTTTTCGTGAATAGTGCAGGTAGGCAAGCAAGCTCAGGAACAGAAAAAGGGTGCTCAGCACGTCCTTTCTTTCGGCAATCCACGCAACCGACTCCACGTGGAGTGGATGGAGGGCGAAGAGAGCGGCAACCAGCCAGCTTCTCCACTTGGCGCCCGTGGCTTTCATTAGGAAGAGGAAGAGAAGAAGCGCGTTGGCGACGTGTATCAATATGCTTACGAGATGGTGGTCTTCCGCTTTCAGGCCGAAGAGTTGGCAGTCGGTCATGTGTGACAGCCACGTTACCGGATAGTAGAAGCCAAAATACAGGTTCTCAAAAGCCCACTTGACGTTATCGGGCGTCAACCCGGCCTTAACCCTGGCGTTGTCCGTAACGTATATCTGGTCGTCCAGGTCGATGAATCCGGCGTGCAGGAGAGGCGAGAAGGTTGCCAAGGTCAAGACGGCAAGCAGCAGTCCCAGTGCGAGTGGCGATGTGATGTTCCTCCGCACCATTGGAAATCGGCGATTGCTCAATTCCAGCCTTCCCCGGTCGCCTGACTGTGGAGTATTCGACTGCCGCTATTGTTGGAAACCACCACGTCAAGTAGCCTTAAATGCTTCATTCGCTCTTCTTTTATTTTTCTCGGGAATCGCGGTTACGATAAACTGATAGGCAAACATAGTGGGCCAAATTCGGGCGGCAACGTAGTAGGCGTATTCCACCCACTTCCAGAAGGCCCTCGAAAAGCCGCCCCTACCGGCGAGCAGTTCGAAGGGAATGGGCGTAACCTTCGTATGGAGAATGCGGTAGCCCTGGCTCAGGACCAACCGGCGGAAGGTTTTCCTGGTGTAGAGCCGAACGTGGCTTTCGTCGAGTATTCCTCTGGACTTGTAGTTGAAGCGCCCCATAAGGAGGCCCAGCCTCACAAACCAGTGCGCCACGTTGCCGGTGGATGCCAGGAGCAACCCCCCCTCTTCCAGCAGGTCTTTTGCCGAGGAGAGTAGTTCCCGGGCGTTTCTAAGGTGCTCCAGAACGTCGGCCATGATGATGCAGTCGAAGCGGCCGGCCCCCGCCCTACCGGGCAGCCCCTCCCTCTCAAGATTTCGGATCAAAAAGCGTTCGTACGACCCCGAGCCCTCTTGGTCTATGGGACGATCATTGATGCCGACCACCGTGCATCCCTTGGCCTTGAGCATCCCCGCGTAGTTGCCTTCCGCTCCGAGATCCAAAACCCGGGTTCCCGCGGGAACCAAGCGCATCACCCTCATGTAGCTCGAGAGGGGGCTGTGTTTGAGTGGATAACGCGGGCTGGGCGCCCGCTCCTCACCTATCCAGTCGCAACTAACCAGTCCCAGGGAGAAGAGCTTGTACCTCAGGACGGAGAGAAAAACGTTCCTGGCGTAGGAGAGCCCGTTAACGTAGCAGATTTCTTTCCCGTAGTAGGTCGGGATAGGAATCTCCACGATGTGCATCCCGTGGTGCAGTAGTTCCACTATTATCTGCGTATCGAAATGGAAGTCATCCGTGTAGGCTTGATAGTGCAGTTTCTTCAAAGCTTCCACGGCGTACATCCGGTATCCGGAGTGAAACTCAGACAGGCGGCTTCCGAGGAGGCAATTCTCCACCGTCGTCAGAATCTTGTTTCCGACATATTTATAAATAGGCATACCACCCCTGCGGGCACCACCGCCGACCAACATCCTTGAACCGAAAACCGCGGCGGGACGCAGCTCCATCGCCTTCCTTATAAACTCCGGAACCATTTCGGGAGCGTACTGCCCATCGCCGTGCAGTAGAATAACGTAGTCGAACCCCCGCGCCGCCGCGTACTCGTATCCACGTTTTTGGTTTCCCCCGTAGCCAAGGTTGTGGGCGTTCCGAAATATCTCAAGTTTTTTAATACCGTGCGCCGCCTTGTAACCCTCTCCCAGCAAAGCCGTATCGTCTATGCTGGCGTCGTCAAAGACGTAAACCTCGTCCAGCTCGTCCCAGGCCTCCCGAGGCAAACGATCAAGCACCTTTCTGAGGGTCGAAACGGCGTTGTAGGCCACGATGAATACGGCAAAGCGCAACGCCTGCTCCTGGGGATCGTTCTTGAGCGTCGTCTCTTTATCCATCATCCAAGCGATCGGCTAATATGTCGTCTCACTCCCTCTCTCAAATCCATACTCCATTATTTTACCCTAAAGGGATAGCTATTCCCAATCCGCTTCCTTGGAAGACGAAGAAGGCCGCCGGAAGAAACCGGCGGCCCAAGGAAGCCTTAGAAGCGTACAAAGTGTTATGGCGTTGCCGGGGAAGCCGGAGCAGCGGCTTCGGTTCCTCCGACTCCGGTAGCTATATGGGTCGCGGTGGTCTTGTCGGAAGCCATAGCCCTTAGGTTTATTTTTTTAAAGTAATTCTGGTAACGCATGATAAGAGACTTGGCCTTAACCCAGGTAACGGGGGCGTTCGGCTGGGTGGAGTAGAAATTAAGCCCAAGGATCCTCACCATGTGGGCCAGATCGCCCTCCTTCAAGTTGGCCGAAGGAAGCCATACGCCCGATATGGGACTGATATTCAGGCTCATGAGAAAGGCCGGAGCACTCGTGGTGTTCCATCCGCCCGCGGGAGCGGGATTATTCAGGCTCGAAGCCAGCAGAATGGCGAAATTGCCTTGGCTTATGGGCTGCTCCGGCCGCTGAGCCATTACCGCAACGGAAGCAAAAAACAACGACGCGACTATTATTACCATCAGTTTGCGCATGCCAATACCCTCCTAAACATTTAATATAGTCCGGGGTTTTTAAAAAGTCAAACAATCGTCCCAATTTTCGCGATCGAAACGCCCGCACGGGCAGCGGGCAAAGCTCGCCGGGGGGGAGTGGGCCACATTAGGCGTCCTTCTTTCCACCATTTTTGCGACTCTTTCTCCTAAATAGGTCTTTCCAGCCCGCCACCCGGCCGAGCATCCCCTGCACCTGGTCTGGCCCACTTCCGGTTTCGTAGTAGTAGTTGCCGTAGTAGTAGTCGTAGTAATCACCCGAAGTCACTTTAATGTCGTTAAGCACGATGCCCGCCACGGATACGCCCAATCTTCTCATCAGAGAGAGAGAACGTTCGACCACTGGGCGTTTTGTCTTCTTATACCGCGCTACGAAGATGACCAGGTCAGCCAATCCGGCCAAGATCTGGGCATCGGAGATCGCGAGAACGGGAGGTGAATCCAGGAATATCCAGTCGTACTTCTGCCGAAGTTTCTCGAAGAGTTCTCCAAAGCGCTGCATTGAGAAGAGTTCCGGTGGGTTTGGCGGTATGGGCCCGGATGGCAGAACAAAGAGGTTGGGATTGGGACCGGGCAGTATATCGTCCTCTACTTCTCTCGAACGCTCCGCAAGATAACGGGTGAGCCCTCGCTTGCCCGGCCTCATGTTGAACTGTCTCGCAACCGAGGGGCGCCTCAGGTCGCAATCTACGAGCAAAACACGTTCCCCCGCCTCGGCAACGGCCTTCGCAAGGTTAACCACAACGGTGGTTTTGCCCTCCTGCGGAGAGGGGGAAGTAAAGAGAAGGAGGTTCTTTTGCCTGTTATCGCTGGCAAAAGTAAGGGCGATTCTGAGGGTTTGGAAAGCCTCGGCCGCCGCTTCCGTGCTTGTTTCTTCTATCGAAGGGATGAAGGACAGCAGGTTGGAGCCGAGTTTGGTTTCAACGTCTTCAGCCGTTCTAACCGTAACGTCCAAGTACTGATAGGCAACCACGGAACCCACGGACACCATGAGACCCAGGAAAAAACCCAGAAGTATATTAACGGCTTTTTTGGGCCGCACCGGCGCCGATGGAGCATGGGCGGGGTTCACCATGCGAATATTACTGTTGAGCAACGCCGAACTTATATTGAGTTCCTTCATCTTGTCGTACAGCAGATCCATGTACTTCCTGATTGCCGTAAGGCTGGTCGACAAAGCTTCTCCTCTGGATGCCATCTCCACGGACTGCAATCCCAGTTTCTGAACGGCATCCAGGTCAGCCTGCAAATTGGTCCTCTCGCCCATGAGGGCGGAGAGTTGGTTTTGGTAGGAACTGAGTATTACTTGGCGCTGCTTTACTATGCGTGCCTTTAATACTTTAACCGAGGGGTACCTTGGCGTGAATTTCGCCTCCAGTTTAGCCAGCTCCCTGACCATTCCGTTGTACTGACCGGTCATATCCTGCATGGTGCTGTCAGAGGAAGCCACCGGCAGGCTACCGCCCCCTCCGCGCTGGAGTTGCACGACCAGGGCTCTGATTTCACTCGCTTGGATGGCCACGCTGTTCAGCTTGAGTTCCAACGTCTCTATGCGTTTGTCAAGGATGTCCTTCTGGTTTTTGGGAAAATAGGCCCCCCGGGCCTTCAAGTCGTTAGCCCTCACGCCCTGCTGTTTTACGTACTCCTCCTGCATCTTTTTTGCTTCCGACAGCATAATTCGGTTGGCTTGAGCAATATAGGATACGGCGTCTTTCAACGCCTTCTCCCTGTAAACGTCGGCTATCGTATTGGCCCAGTCGGCAACACGATCCTTGTAGGGCCCCGAAACGGTGATGGTAAAAATGGCGCTGTCCCTGACCAGTTTCACCGTTGTCGCGCCCTCGAGTATCCTCCATGGGGCTCCGACCTTGCTGAAAACCGGAATTTTGGATAACCCCAGTTTGTCCGCGGCCTCTTCCATAATCGGCTGACTTTTGATTATCCGGCTCTGGGAGCTGTAAAACTTTTGCTCCTCCATCCACGACGAGGCGCCGGTGGGATTATAGCCCGGCATGGGTTGGCGGCTGAAGCTCCGCACGTAGACCGAAGCGGTTGCCGAATAGATTGGAGTGGCCAGGAAACTGTACAAAGCGGCAAGAATAACAGCAAGGCCCGTTACACCAACAATCCACCACCTGTGTTCCCACAGGAGATGAATCCAACGGACAAGATCGAAGGAACTCTCTTCTTCCAACGTACCAGGTTCCATGGGTTGATAATGGCCGCTTCCAGGCATATCTTTATTACCACTCCTCTGGTTAAAACCTACTTGTCCAACCTGCTCAGAACCCGGAGGCCGTCAGCCATGAACCACAACAGCTAAAAAAACTTGCGTTCCCTTACTACTATATGGTCGTTCGGCCGAAGGGGCACGTCGTCTATGGTTCCCCTCTCAATCTTTGCCGCATTTACGGTTATGGCCCCGGGTTTCCCATCCTTTTCACGCAGGATGACTACCTTTGTCTTCTTTGCCCACTGGGTAAAGCCACCCGCTAAGGCAATCGCCTTTAAGAGTGTCAAGTCCTTGTTGTAAGGAAAGGATCCGGGCCTGCTTACTTCTCCCGAAACGTATACCGACCGCACACTCAGTACGTTTACCACATCGCGGTCCCGCAGGTAGATATTCGATTGCGATCCGTTACCCGCGAGCAAGTCTTCCTGAGTCACCGTCATCTTATGAAGCTTGCCGGATGCGTCTCTGCGCTGTATCTCGACGTCTCCGGACGAGATGGTAAAACCTCCGGCCTGGCTTACGGCGTCCAGAACGCGCAGGGCGCCCTTCAGAGGAATACGACCGGGACTGCCAACCTCGCCAAGCACGTTTACATACCTGCTACCGTACTCCACGAGCTGGATGCTGATCTGGGGGTTCTTGACGTACCGCGCGAGCAGCGTCTGAAACTTTGCCTGCAACTGGTTGACCGTAAGCCCCTTGACCTTGACCTTATCAAGAACCGGAAAGGTGATAAACCCATCGGGATCCACGGTAACCGTCTGGTTCATGTTTTCCACATTGTAGACGTTGATCTTCAGTTTGTCGCCCGGGCCAAGTGGGTAGGTAGGAGCCTTCAGGGTTGTATCAAAGAGGGTCCCCGGGGTGCTTTTGCCAAGGGGCGTCCACCTGAAGGCGATCCCTCCGCTTATCCACTTAACAGATGGGTCTCCCGCCAACGGGAGTTCTACCGAAAACCCGCCGTCAATGAGCTTGACTTCACTGATACCCTCCGCCCCCCGCACTGGGCCGTTTGTATGCACTATAACGGTAACGTGGTCCCCCACACGCCGGGCCTGAAGCTGGAAGGGCGCAGAAAAAGCGCAGTCTATCTCTCCGGGCGAGACCTTTAAACTCACGGCGACGGAAGACGCGCTTGCGCTATAAGCCAGCGCCACAACCGCGCAAGAGAGAAACACGGTTCTCAGGAAGTCGACAAGACGGGATTCACAGGAATTACTCGACATGTTTCCTTTGAACCGCCCAAAGGGGCGGGCGCTTAATAAAAGGGGCGCCAGTTGCCCGGCACCCCTGTTTTTCCGATACCAACCCCGTTCCTACCAGGCCAACGAGCCCTGAACGGAGAATCGATTTTCCGTGTATGAGTAAGGCTTACGCAGTATACCGTAGACATCGTGGTAGTCGATGTTGCTCTCACGGTCCTCGTGGCGGTAGTTCAAACGGACGCTGAACTGCTTTGTGAAGTGAAAGCCCACCTCTCCGTACATCCTGGATATCTTGTCTTTCCTGAGTTCACCCTGAGTCAGTAAGAACTCCAGGGTCGTGGGAATGTTGCCCGGCCCGTAGACGTCGGCCCTCGTTTTGTCCGGGTAGCCGTTCTCCTGGTACCTGTATCCCGCCGTCCAGAAGAAGTAGTGGGTTACCTCCTGCTGCAACTGCAACTGCCCCACGGTGGCCGTGTAGTAGTTATTGATATTGTAGGTCGACTGATAGGGATGGCGTGAGGCCACAAAGTCGATCTTAAACTCCTTAGCGGGCTGGAAACCAAGCGTTGCGTCCCCGATAAGGCCATGAAAGTTCGAATAGTCATTGTTTGTAAAATCCATCTTGCTGTAGCCGACCTTGATGCTGCCAGACATAATATCCTTGTGGTTGCCTTCCCAGCCGGTGACGATGTCGTACTGGTGGTAGTGCTTCTGCATGGCTGTGTGGAGCAAAACGTCCTGGCGCTCGCTGTTGGGGCTGCTGTCGATGTAGCGGCCGTCCAGCAGCCAGGAGGAGGTTGGGCTGGTTGCATATTTCCAAGTCAAGCCGCCACCGGATTGCTCGTAGTTGTAAAAAGGTCTGGCCTGGTAGGCGCCACCGGTGAAGTGAACCTGATTGTAGAGGCCGTAGAAACCCAGTTCGTTCCTTTGGTTGACGGGCAACTCAAGCCCGATTTTTGCGTCTTCCCTGACAAAGGGGGTGTCGCCGAATACCCGCTCGTACCCGGGATCAAACTCATTCACCTCTTGCACACCGCGTATGACGTGGTTGTTGAAGGTCAGTTTTGCACCGTTGCTGAGCTTGAAGAGGCCTTTGAAGTCGAAGTGATAGCTATTGTGATCGCTAAGGTTGTAGTGGTTGTAATCCTTGTACTGGTAGCCCACATCCATGCGAATAAAGCTCTCATTGAATGGGATTTCAATTCCCAGGCTTGGGCGAATAATCCAGAATTCGTCGCTTACATCGCCGCCTTGCATGGAGGAATCCACCATATAAAGGTTGTCGGTACTCGTATAAATACCTTCAATTGAGGGGTAAAACACGGCGTTGCCGACCGGGATTCCGTCTCCCGCCCACGAAGCCAAGCACAAACCCGCTGTCAACAAACCCGCTACAATTAACTTTGTCCTCATAATTTAAACCCCCTTTCTCTAATTAGGGCAGTCCCCAACATCCACGGTATTGTAAATCGATAAAAAACCCGTTGTCAACCCCCTGTGCTCGCCCAATTCCGCGATGGGTTCCCAATTCCGTGATAGAGACTGGTTGCCAGGCATAGGAATACCTTGTAGGATATGGTAGAATATTGGTTGTTGAAAAGAGCTTGCGATTTACCTGCAAGGTAAGATGATGATACGAAAAAACGTTCTACCCTTCAAGTTGACCATCACGAAAGAAACGTTGACCCCTTTCTCCTGACCAATCGTTCGTCATTCCCGCGCTCGCTTTCGTCATTCCCGCGAAAGCGGGAATCCACACTGGATCCCCGGTGTTCCGGGGATGACGGGAAAGTGGGTTCGTCGTTCCCGTGCCGTACGTTCGTCATTCCCGCTCCTCCTTTCGTCATTCCCGCTCCTCCCTTCGTCATTCCCGCTCCTCCCTTCGTCATTCCCGTACCTCCCTTCGTCATTCCCGCTCCTCCCTTCGTCATTCCCGCTCCTCCCTTCGTCATTCCCG
>CAZIBS010000065.1:0-13744 GCA_964537405.1 uncultured Thermoanaerobaculia bacterium
GGTACGTTTTCCTGAAGGCGACAGCTCCCACGGGCCTCGTTACGGGCAAGGTGCTTTCTCCCTCCTCCGCGCCCATCGAGGGAGCGGCGGTCGGAATCGTCGGAGCGCCGCCGGTTCCAGCCCGTGCTTCGCAATCCGCAATCGTCAATCCGCACTCTCTTGCGTTCCTCACCAAAAAGATAGAAGCCCTCGTAAAGCAGGGCAAAGCGCCTCAGGCGGCGTTGTCGGTGGCGGACATGGGCGGCATCCTAAGCGTCTCGGCGCCTGACGGAAGCTACGTCGTTCCGTCGCCGCTGGCCGCCGTAACCCTTCGCGCCGTCAACGTACTCACGGCCGACTCGGGAGAGGCGCAGGCGACGCCAACCGAAACCGAACCCACCGCGATGCAGGACATAGTCATCACGCCCCAACCCATTGTCGTGACCTCGACCTACCCCGCGGACGGAGCGACGGGTGTTCCCATCGCGACCGGGATAGCGGTAACCTTTTCGAAGCTCGTCGGACCTGCGTCCCTGACCGATGGGGCGATAAGCGTCAGCGCCGGGGGCCGGGTCATATCCGGCGCCCTGCGCGTTGTTGCGGGCGGCAGGACGGTTCTTTTCACGCCCGACGGTTTTTACCCGGCCGGAGCCGAGGTATCCGTAGACGTAACCTCCGTGACGGACCGGCTCGGCACGGTTGTTTCTCCCTACCGGTTCGCCTTCACCGCGACAGCGCCTCCCGAGCAGCGCCTCGATCCGGGCGTAATCAAGGCCCTGCTGCCCGACACCGATGGAAACATCTGCGTTGAAGGCGGTCCCGGCGCCGTCGAGGGCGGGGCGATCGTCTACCTCGTCAACGCCGACCACTACGACTACGGAAGCGTCACGGCGAGCGCCGCTTCGGACGGGAGCTTCCACCTCTGCCTGCGCGGCGGGATTGGCGATAGAATTGAACTGCACATCCTCGGCGCGGGCGGCGCGGAGCGCGTTTACGTCTTCGCGCAGCTCGTTTCGGAAGACGGCTTGACCGTCTCCATGGGACCCGACGGCGGCGCTTACACCTTCCCCGCCTCGGGTGACCTCCCGTCCATGACCATAGATGTCCCCCCCGGCGCTTTCGATGGTCCGGCCACGATAGGCGTAACGCCCGGCGACGCAACGCAGGCCGCGCCGGTTCCCGGCGGCTTTGCCGCGAGCGCGACCTTCAATCTGACCCTTTCAAGCCCCGCCGGGAAGGAGATCGCGGTAATCCTGCACGCCCCGCAAGGCTGGGACCTGAACGATCCCGCAAAACAGTACTGGCTCGTCAGGACGATAACCTGGGGGCCTCGGAACACGAAATCCCCCATGGTTATGGACACCCTTCGCCCCACTTCCTGCGTGGGCGATGCGGGCGGCAACTGCCTTGTTACCCAGAGTCCGCCCTTCGCCGGTTTGACCGAAAGCGGCCTCTACCGGATATATCAGGCCGATGCGAGCTGGGGGTTCGTCGCGGGCAAGCTGATTTTGACGGACACTCCTTCGGCCGTGGTGCGGTTTGAAGGTCTTCCGTTTGTCTGCACCATCAATGAATCATCTCAGGGTGAATACGTCTTGCCCGCGCCAACGACCCAACAGGGGGTCGCGCGGTCGGAGAGCGAACAGAATCTCACGCTCGTCGCGATGGATATGCTCACGTGGTATACCGTCTACCGCGACAATCTAACGGGAATCGTCGTCGTCGCGGGCGGCATTGCGAGCGGCGGGGTGGAAACCGACGATCACACGCCGCCGTATCCTTTCCAGGCATCACCCTTCTCGGTCAAGGCTTTCCACGTGCAAATGATGACCGAGAATATTACGGAATCGTTAAGCTACTGTGTAACCGACGTAGACCAGAGCGGCGGCCTCAACGCGGGCGACAAAGTGGAGATTCACGGTGCCGGCGGCGCGGCAACGCCCGGCCAAACGGTCGGAGTCATCGACCTCATGAAACCCGACGGCGGGCAGTCCTCCGTTACGGCCGGGAGCGACGGATCTTTTACACTGGAAGTCTCAGATCTCCACTCCGGCTATCCGGGAGACCTCCTGGTTCTGTTCTACGGCAGAGACAAGGTTGATCCCCTCAACCCTTTGGTCGTGGTCTTCTCGAAGCCGGTCAGGGAGTTCAAGGATGGTTCCGCCCCGCTCAAGGTGGAGAAGTACAACGCAACCAACGATTCCTGGAGTGCCGTAGAGGGCGCGTTCGTATATTCCTCCGACAGCCGGATGATCGAGTTTGAGCACGGCGGCGCCTGGAAATCGGGCGCAAAATACCGGGTTACCTTTGATAACGTTATGGATATTACGGGCGATATGCTCCCCGGTCCCGCGCAAGCTACCTTCACGACGCGGGGAGAATCGGGCGTGGGTCAGCTCGACGCCTCGCTGGGCCTGACGCGCGACATGGCAAAGGCAGGTGATTTCCTCTTCGTCGCCGCACCGAAGGTCACATCGGACGGCGAGACGCCGGGCATCGCGGTCATAGACGTATCGAATCCCGGCAGTCCGTCCCTGCTGGCCTTTGTAAAGACGCTCGGCCTGATTCGCGGGCTGTCGCTAACGAAGGTTCATGAACCCGAGCCGGGTAACTGTCCTCAGACCGACGCCACCCACACCTTCACGATGCTGGTCGCAGTCGGTGGAGGTGAGGCATCCAGAGGTTTTATAGACGGGTATCGCGTGTTGAGCATTGCCCCGTACCTTGAACCGATGGGGGGCAACGGTCTTTCCTGCTCGCTGGGAGATACTGAATGCCCCGATTTGGACGGCCAGGGCGTTCCCTTCGATGTGGAGACTTTCGGCGAAGAAGCTTTCACATCTACATTGGGCGTTGCGCTGCAAAGCAGTGACCTTACAAAATTGTGCGTGGTCAATCCCGGCAGGCCTCAAGCCTGGAAAGGGGAGTCCGATTCGGAAGATATTGGATTCAACGTTCGATCGTTAGCGAAGATAGAACGTTCCAAAGTTGGCGATATCCCAAGCGAAAAGCTCCTGTTTCTCACGCTTGCGGGAAAAGACCTCAGGGTTCTGGATGCCTCGGGCGACATTAAGCAAATCGGGCGCGTCGGCTATCCGTCATACGATCCGTCGGGCTATGGCCGCGGGTTCGGGCGGGGGCGCCTCGGCCTCGCGGCGGCTCAAAGCTGGCAGACCTTCACCAGGAGTGCTAAGGGGGTTCTGACGAAAAGCAGCGGTCTCAGGGACATCGTTTTCGTGGCCGACGGCTCCAAGGGTGTTTCGATGTTCGATGTTAAAAGCAGCAGGGATCCTTTCAGCGTTGTCGTCCACCCGGCTTACATCGCGTCATGGGCACTCAAGGAGTCCGGTTCAAGCGCGGCGCCGGACCTCGCCTCCGACGTTTCCATTGATTCGGTAAACAAGCTGCTTTACGTAACGGGCAACGCGGGCCTGTGGGTCTACGACATCGGTGCCATGACGTGGACGGAGAAGGCCGACGGCAGCGAAACACCGCCCGGGCCGCTTCTGATAACGCACGATGTCGCCTTTGTCGGTCCGGAAGCGCCGCTCATCGATCCCGACACGGGTCTGGCGTATTCCGCCGCGACCGGCGGAACCGTAGGCGCTTTCCAGGTCAGTCGTCCATCGGCTTATTTCTGCAAAGCATCTGATTCAGCGCCGGGTACACCGATTTCTCCGCTGATTGCAAGCGGCCAGCCCACGGCGCGCCTGGTGATCTATCGCCCCGGCGGACTGGGGCCGACAATCGCCGTGGACGTGCAAAGCTATACACAGACAGGCGCCTCTCCTGAAACCACGTCGGACGGGCCGCCCTGCAGGATGCTCTCACCCAATGCGCTCGTGTTGAAGCGGCAGTCCGTCAGCAAGCTCTCGCCGCTCTTCAACTGCTACATGTCCGATCCCATAATCCTGACCACCGACGCGCTGATGGAACCGAGCGCTACGAACCGCGAACTTCTCGTGGCCGCCGGCGGATCGGTCGAAGTGCTCCTCCCCAGGTTGGCGGGAGAGAGCGTCGCTTCCCCATGGCGTTTTCTCTTCCCGGTGGGCAACCTGAAGCTGAAGGTCGAGGAGAAGGACAAGGAATTCAAGGGCCTGACGCTTGTGCCCGATACCTACTATCCCGCAATGGGGGCCAAGCGCATCGTACTGACCGCCACGTGGCAGGGCAAACCGCTCGCCGACTGCCGGGTTACGTGGAGAATAATCGATCGGCTCGACGACGATTGGATTGTTCCGGATACAACGGACCATACCGATTCAAAGGGGCGGGTGATCTTCAAGCTCAACGCGCCGAAGCGGCCGCCGTCCACCCCGCCGACAAAATACGAGAATAAATGGAAGGACCCGCAAGATCCCAAAGACAAGTGGCGGCACCTGCTCGAGGCCGAGTTTACGATTCACAGCCCCAAAGGCATATCCAACGTCGTCTACCGCTGGAAGGTGCTTACCAACAAGAACGTCAATCTCCGGGACGTCCTTGACGGCAAGGCCGTCTGGACGTATGTTGATCTTGCGATGGAGCCGAAGCTGGTGCCAGAAGACCACGAAGGCAAAAAGTACACGGTCGAAGACCCCACCGTCAGTGGCGCCTGGAACGCCCCTCCCCAAGTGCTGCCTGGACTCCCGCCGAAAGAGCGCTCCTTCAACTTCGCGCAGTTCATGCTCAACGAGGTGGTTCCGAGAAAGCGGACTATTGCAGGCACCTACGTCTTCCTGCACGAGGACGGGCTCTATGGAGAAAAAACCGCAAAAGCCCTCCATAAATTCAAGGACGCCGTCAACGGCTTCAATCTCGGCAGAAACACGAAAACCAAGTTTACGGCGAGAACCGGCGGCGGAGTGACCTACGACAAAGACGACGACAATACATCCGTCAGCTTCCGCAAAATGACGAAGGATTACTACCTGCGCGATCCCCAAGACATTGCGAACACCGCGGGCAAGTGGCTGGACAGAATCATCGACAAGGACACCCTCGTAGTGAAGAAATACGAGGCCACGGACGTCAAGGTAAACGACGCTATAGACGTAACGGACACCGGTCTCTGGGAACTCTACGACAACGTCGTCAAGAAGTTTACGGAAGCGATGCTCGGTATGGCTGCGGAGTACGCCACGGGAAGCGCGCATTCGTGGATTGACAGGGTCAACCAAGAGCATTACCCGGGCGATGGTATCAGCTACTGCTGGGACGGCAAGCAGACGCTTGGAGCGTTCAATGCGACCGTCACGGGCTGCAAGCCACCGGGATATAACCTTGTTTCCAAGAACTACTCCGGCAACGTGAATACGGATTGTTCCTTGTCCTCGACGGGCACCCTGCGATACCCCGGTCTCAGGAATCTGGAATGGCATGTGAGGGGCACGCATCCCCAGTACCAGATTAAATACTGGTCGGGCATAGATTGCTCGGGGTTTGTGCAGCGGTGCGTCAATTACGCTACCGTGCTGTTTCCCTCTTATAATCTTGACGTCAGGGTTCCGCAACTTGTCGGAGCGGATGGACATGGCAATGAGGCCGCCTTGGTAGGTTCCTGGGGCTTTTTCGATAGTAGTCGGTCCGCGAGATATTACCTTTCAAGCAAAAAAAACAACAGCATCAGCGGTTCCGATTGGGAGGTTGGTCCCCGCCGGGGCGACATCGTGGGCTATAACGGACATATTACGATGGTCTGGCGGTCGGCCCGTCGACCCACCGACCCAAACGGCGCCAAATACCAAATCATTCACGCGGCGGGACAGGATTGGTGGATAGATCCAGATGGGAACTATACACCTGGCTGGCGAAGAGTGACGCGTATGCCGCAAAACTACGGCCATGCGGCTTACTATGGGAGGATTATCCTATGGGATTAGGCACAAAAACGACATCGGCAGTTGGTTTTCTTTTCGTGATACTCATCTTTGCTCTACCATTGGCAATTAGAGCCCAATGGCAGGGACCGACGACCGTTCTCGCGCTGACGGAGGGCGATGGACCAAACCAGGTCGGCATCGGCCATGAAGAAATCAACATAGGCAACGATGCGAGTAATATCTGCGTGGACGACCAGGGAAACATCGTCATAGCGGATACGCTTCATGCCAGGATTCTTATTTTTGGCCCGGACGGGTCGGTCAAAAAGACAATTCCCAAACCGTCGATGGCTGGGCCATCTCCTTTTTGGCCTGGAATGATGATCGTGCATCCTAGCGCACAACGTATTCTTATACTGGGTCAATCGGAGTGTGTTTATGATTATGACGGTAATTTTCACAAATGCTTTCCCAAGCCCTTTGGACCACATGGAAGCGCAAGTCTCTACGCCGTTCCGAACGGCTTCATCCTGGCACAATTCAGCGACACAACTCATGACTACTGGGCCGTTGACCTGGAGGGGAACATGCTGGGCAAGCTTCCCGGGCGGCCTCTGGAACTGGGGCGTTTTGTTAAAGAGAACGGAAAGAAATACCTGAAGTTTCCTAATACCGTCATCCCGGCTGAAGCCATTCAATGGAAGCCAGACGCGCAATTACTCCCTGATGGTAATGTTCTCATAAGTGAATACGAACTCTTCAACGCGGACGGCGTGCAAATAGGAACGTTCAAAGGTCCAAAGAATGTGTTTCCCAAGATAGTGTCCGGTGATTATGCCGCGGCGGAGTTCGGTGACTATATTGAATATAACGGACCGACCACCGACGCGAAGGGAAACATTTATTTCACCCAACTCAAATACACCAGGTATGCGCCCAGCAACGACATTCCTTATGCCCACGACGGCCCCGCCCTTTACACGATCCTGAAGTGGACTTACGTGGGGCCATCCGGGGCCGCGGCGGCGAAAAAGGCGTCGGGTTCACCCGAAACGGCGGGCAAGAAGCAGCATTCGGCCGCGCCATCGGGCTCGAAAGTAGTCGCGAAGCCTGCTACATCAGTTAAGCCGGAAACGAAAGCTGCACCAGGCAGTGTAAAGAAACCGGCCGAAAAGAAGTCTCAAACAACAGCCAAACCTCCGGCCGGCGAGAAAACAAAGTCAACGCAACCTTCGAAAACGAAGTAGGGCGGGCTGTGGCAAATGAGAATCCTGGTGCGATTCAGTGTGTCCCTGTCACGCGGCGGCCGGACCACTCAAAACGGGTGGTGAAGGGGTGATGAGGCGGTGTATTTGCGCCGGGGGGCCTACCTCTACATTGCCGCGGGCAAGCAGGGTTTCGACATTCTCGACGTTTCCGACCCGACCGATCCCGTGAGCGTGCTGGGCGGGCCGCAACCGGCGGGCGGTCGCACGCGCGGCATAGCCATTGCTTACGACGTGGGTGTTCCCGAAGACGGTGCGACGCATCAAAGAAACGTCGTGGTGCTGACGGAAGGAGGCAGCGGAGGCCAACCCGGAGACATAGAATTGCGCTACGCGGACCCGGCGGGCACGGCCGGCCAGAGCGCGGCGATAGGAGCGCACATCTCCGGGGCCAGGCTCTGCAATCCGATCGGCAGCGATCTCGGTGGTGCGCAGGGCGAGCCCACGGTGGTCAAGACCACGGGAACGACCGCCTTTGTATCCACCATCGGTGTGGGAATGCAGGAGGTGGACCTTGCGGCCGTCGCCCAAAAGAACACGCAGGCGGTAAGATTCACGATGGGTTCCTACCCGGCCTCTCCCAAAGCGTGGGACATCTCCATGGCCATGGGCGGCCTCGGCATCCTGCCTCCCGCTGACAACAACGCGGGCTTCGTGGTTGCGGCGGTGCATCGTAAGGGCGTTGTGAGCTGGGACGTAACGTCAGGCACGGCCGGTCCCCTGGCCGCGGGGTACGAGCCGTTTCCCGCGAGCATCGTTTCGTCCACCTCCGGCAACATGCGTCTGGCCGTTTACCCTGGCTACTCCTACGCGAGCGTCTCCAACGGCAAAAGCACCACGAAAACCACGGACCTCATGGTCCTGGCGGGCGGAAGGGCGGGGCTGCTGATTTACGAGCTTACCCCGCGCGGCACGAGCCTCGATCCGCACCTTAAAACGGTGATTCCCCTCGGGAGCGCGGCCTACGACGCGACGGTTGACACGAGAAGGCACATCGCCTACGTCGCGTGCTACGATAGCGGAGTGGTGGTCGTGGACCTCAGCAACCCCTACAAAGCCAACCCCGACAATCCCTACGCCATGATCGACGAAGACCACAACAACACCGACGACCGGATAATGGGATACCTGGACGTCAACACTTACTCGAGGGCTACTATTGTGGTAGACTCGGAGACCGGTATTATTTATACGGGGGAGGGTGGTGTGAAGTCCGGAGTCAACGCGGTCGGGGCGCAGAAGCCGAGGATGGAGTTTCTCCTCGACGACCCACAGCACCCGGGGCAATACAAAGTGCCGGGATACCTGAGCGCTTTTGAGGGAGACAAGCCTCGAATCGGCCTCTGGATTCCCGGCGGCCAGGGGGCGAGTATTTCAGCAACGCTCCAGCTCTACGACCGGAAAGGCTTCGAAGAAACAAGGCAGGTCATCGGGCAGGATGCAAGCGGCGGCGATATTCTCGCCCCCGTTTCGACCGTCTACCGCTCGAATATCACCCTCGAGCGCCAATCGAACAAGAAGACCGACGCGAAGTACAACTTCTACATTCAGCGCAACGACAACTCCAACGACGCCGTAACCCTCGGAATGATTTACGATCCCGATGCCGCGAACGCCGCGAACATGATGATAAGCAAGCAAAGCGGAAGTCTTGAGGGCGAAGCGGACCTTTACTTCGCCAACGATCCCGGCGCCTGGTGCGGCACGGCGAACCAGGGTGGGAACGGAGCATGGACGACCTCGGTCTCCGTGGTAAAGCCCGTCTCAAGACCGTGGGTGGAGTGGGAAGGACTTGTATCGGTCTCAAAACCGACCCCAGATGCTAAGACGAAGGCTGCGGATGCAGGAGAATACGTTGTACACTCCTCTGAGCGAATATTTCCTGTAGAGATGAACACGACCTTCAGAGTCCTAATAAGCGATGAAGCTCTAGAACCCATAGGAGGACCAATCGAGATTTCGGTCAGCGATCCCATCAAAGCTACGCTGACCCCGCCTACCTCTATTACAATGAGTCCTGGCGAATCATTTGCACGTGCAACGCTGAAATTGTTGCCTGCGATAGCCTCAGAGACTCCAAATGGCGATGCGCTTGTTTTTAAGAGAGCGGAAAAAGTCATAGGGCGAATTCCCATCACCTACTATGAGATGAGATTAAAAGATCTCGCTACAGACCAGGATATCTGGGAAGATTCGTCCGTATACATTACTGAAGATTCCACCATGCCGGCTTTGGAAGCATATATTTCCCCCGGTTTTTACACGGGAACGGTGATGTGGCGTCTTAAAACAACCTATGATGGTTATGGTGATGTAGCTGGCGGTGGATTACCTAAGGACGACTTTTACCCCGAAGTTGGTCCATATAGCGGTTTGGACTGGGAAATAGGAGACATTTATCCTCTTAAAGTGAGAGGAGGGAATGCCAGTATCAATTACTCGGTAATGGGAATTCCCGGGGAATTTCATTTTAAGATTCTTGGAAAGAACCCTAATCAGCAAGTTGCGGAGGGATACATCGGTCCTTCTCCATGGTATTTGCAGGCCATGGCACGGCACGAAAGTGGTATGCAGGATGGACGTTGCTACCTTCAGTTCAATGAGGAAACAATTTCCTCGTATGGCAAGAAGGGCGAGCCGGTCGTTGGTAGTACAATTCCGCATGGATTCGGAATGTTTCAAATTACTTGGTATTCGCCTCCGACAAAGGACCAGATCTGGAACTGGAAAGAGAACGTAGGCGAGGCAAAGAGGAGACTTCAAGCGGACCGTACTAGCGCCAGGCATTATTTTTATTACTTGGTCAGGCTTGCATATGGAAGCCAGTACGTCTCTCCGCCGACCAGCTACGTGATACAACACAATGGCATAACCAAAGGGCATAGCGCGCTCGATATCGATACATACATTCGATTCAACGGCGAAACGCACCCAGTGACTTTGAATATCCCCGGTTGGGCGGAGCCATGGACGGGCAAGGTATCCTTTGAATTCGATAAAAACTCAAAGACCTGGGTCTTTTACGATAACGGTGGGCACTATGGTGCCAAGATCGCTTATGAATATGAACACCCCTGTCAAGGAGGTTACTGATGAAGTGCATTAGAATCTTAATATTGCTTGCTCTGCTTCTAGGCTTCTCTGTTGTTAGCCTGTGTCAGTGGAACGAAAACATGGGGGATAGACAGCCCCGCTACATGCTTTGTGCGGTGCCCGATGGCACCTATGACCTGGTCAGATTTTCCGATTGGAAAATTCGCAAAATCGGTACGCCCAGACATCCCGGATGGACTAAAGGGGAGTTTGCCGCGTATTTTCTTGTTGTCATGCCCGGAAGGCCGAAGGCGGTGGCGCTCATTCCCGCCAGTTCCGCGAACGACCAGATCGTCTATCTTCAGGTCATTGATCTGGAGAATGGAAAAACGACCATTGTCAAGAATACAATGGCCCAGTTGGGCACGGGTAAGTATATACACTATTTGCATCTTGCCCCTGAATCGCCACAATACGTCTACGTAGTAGTGTCCAACTACTACAATTATAGTTCATGGCCAGCCATGTCGCCTAGTGAAGCATTCAGGACGGGGAAAATGACGATGGCGCGCCTTGATCCCAGGAACATGACTTGGAAGCTTCTCAAAAAGCCTATACCTATGGTTGATCTTCTCCCAATCCCAGATGGCAACTACACTTTGCCCTACATGTGGCTCGATGCGATGCGTACAGCGAAACAACGATCTACCAAGAAACGCACCATTGGCGATCTGACTTGGCAGGATATCCAGAATATTCATGAAAAAATCAAAGCGTCGTTGACGAAGCAGCATATCATTCGGCAGGCAAAAAAAAATAACCGGGAAACAAACGTGATGTATTATGGGAAGACTTATCAGGTAGTGCTGAACGGAAAGAGCCTTGCTTTGGTGAAAACCGTGGACGGCAAGAGCACTATAATTAGCACATCCTCTGAGAAAGCGGATAAGGAGCTATCATTTTATAGGTACGATAACCAAATTACAATTGCGCTTGTGTCCTATAAGCTCAAAGGTTTTTAGAAAAGGAGAAATAGCGGTCAGATCCTTACTTTGGTATTTGCTGCTAAATCCGTTCCCGTTGCGCTGCGGCGCAAGCGCCTTCGGGTATGCGTGAGCGTCGCGTCTAAAAGCGGAGGGTTGAGATGAATGAAAAGGCTGCTTTCTCCCCCGCCGCCGCCAAGCAACTCGATGCAAAATTCCTCGGGACGGCGACCTCCGTGGAGTACAAGAGCCATGAAGTGGCGCTGCCGTCGGATGCGTTCATAACGAGTTCGAGAATTGTACCCTTCATGTTTGAGGGGGTCACGAAAGGAGACGCCCTGTGTACTCTTGAGTTGAGGTACAAGGGGACCCCTCTGGCCAGATACAGCGTGCCGATTCGGTTAAAGAAGGTAAGCCAGTTCGTCGAAGAGTACTCGGTATCGCAGACGGATGACGATCAGGATCACGACCCCCTGCAAACGGCGAGGGCGGAACACACCCTGCCGGACCCGGTGGTCGATGGCAGGCATGATTACATCCTCTTCGTTCATGGCTGGAACTGGGAGGACTGGCAGAAGAAGGCCTACGGCTACTCCACCTTCAAGCGGTTGTACTGGCTCGGGTACAAAGGAACCTTCGGCATTTTCAAGTGGCCGGACACCTATGGTCTCACTTCGGCCCTGACCTTTGACAACAGCGAGGTGCATGCGCTGGAATCGGGGGCGGGGTTGAAGGGCCTGATCATGGATCTGAAAGACCGTGGGTTTAAGGTAAACATCTACGCCCACAGCCAGGGGTGCATGGTTGTGAGCGAGGCGCTCAGGCAGATCGCCCTGGATACGACCATAGCAAAGCCGGTCGTTGAATCCATGACCTTCAGCCAGGCGGCGGTCTCCGCCAGGATGTACGATGAAAATTATCCAGCTTATGATGATTGGGAAGGACTTCGCGACAACCTGGTAACTTGGCCCGTCGGCTGGTACATGGATTTCGCCTCGGTACTTTGTCCGGGAACGCTGGAACAGTGGCCGGACCTCCAAGGTCACTATCCATACTACCTGGAGATGACGGGTTATCCGCACCGGTACGCCCCCTACTTTGAACCAGTTCAGCAGGCCGTCAGGAGTGGAATGATGTTCAACTTCTACAACCCGGACGACTATCCCACGGGAGAGTATAATCACGATGCGGGGAGGTTCAGCGGAAGCTGGCTGATCGACCAGTTGATCAAGCACCATCGAAAAAACATCCTCGGTTTGCAATTTTTCAGGACAGTGAAGATGAACTACGGGCTGGATGGACTCGGAACCGAAAGCAAGAAGTACTTCACCCGCGATGCGACGAGGCAGGATTATTTCTGCCTGAGCCTGCCCATTGACCTGTTTCCCGGGTGTACCGTGTCTTCCTGCATTCCCGGCACCAGAATGTACGATTTTGCCGACCCCGAAACTCGCTATAAGCTGTTAGCTTACGGAGGCGCCAGTTACAGCCGCGCGCTGGGGGGGCATGATTCGACTCAGCACCTTGACCCGAGTAGTGGGTTCTTAGACTGGCGGGCCAACGAAGTGAATTTGAGTTCCCCCGCCAGATACTCCTATGGAAAGTACGTTATGTGGCACGGCGCGCAATTCAGAGGAATGCTTGCCAAGCAAAAAGACTATTGGGGACAGTTCCTGCTGAACATAGGGATACAAACGCGATGACAGCCACAAAGAAAATAGCCATTACCCTGTGCGGGCTGGTTGGAATCTTGATCCTCCTTTGTGTTTTATCGAGGTTTTGGCCCTTTGTTGCCATTTCGTTCTTTCAACACGGAATGCAGACTAGAATGCACTGCTGGGTGAAGGTGGTGGACCAGGACGGTAAGGGCGTAGCTGGATACAAATGTCGCGTGGTGGAAGAACACGCTCCGTTCTGGCCCTTCTCGAATCCGGAAAACAGTGACATTGTGAGAATATTCAACACCGGTGATGATGGGTCATTCGAATATAGATCCAAAGGCGCAACGGGAAGAGTGTTCTTTGGGTATGATACTCGCACGCAATGGCGCTTGAACCCCACACATCTTATGCAGGCTCATTTTCTGGAGGTTTCCTCATTGGAATACAATCATGCCTGCAAGGAAAACCCGATCAGTTTTTGTGGCGCGAGAAAGAACCCCTATTTAATTCATGTTTTCAGCGTAGGTCCGCCGCAAAAACTTCTGTACTGGTACAGGCAGGTGCGATTGAAAGAGGAACACGACTGGGTCTGCGTTGACATCCTATCGGGCCGCGTATGGGAGAGCAAGACGCCGGAGGGCGATATTGCAATCAGGGACAATCCATTTACGAAGGAGAACATAAAGGGTCATTGCGTGCAGAGTTCCGTGGCCGGCGAAAATTGCGGTATTGCTCCAGTTAATGACGACTGGGGTTTGGAAGCGCCTGAAAACGGTTATAAGAAGGAGCTGTGCGGGGACAGGGATTGGACAGGTGGTATTGGTGTGGCTGTTTATTATCGCCTCCGGGGGAGCGCTAACGGACAATATATTTATGGACGACTTGCCCTGACAGGCTCCGGGCGAGCCCGTGACAGTTTACTAAAGTCCTACACGAATCTCCAGGGCAAGCGAAACCTTTACTTTAAGCCGAAGTTTACTTTCGTTACAACGTTGAAATGCTTATGGGGTGTTGGGTTGCAG
>CAZIBS010000066.1:0-13322 GCA_964537405.1 uncultured Thermoanaerobaculia bacterium
CTTCCGTCCCTTCGACAGCTTTTCAATGAGAAGCGGAATCCCGTCTTCCTTCCACTGCCTTGTGGAAAACGCGATCAACTGTTCAAGATGAGCGTGGCAGACCCTAGCGATTCGAAGGCTTGGGCGTTTCAATCGCGGATTCTGGGCGTATCGATCGCTTGCAGTAGCGTGGGAAAGTATCTATAATTTCTGAATTCGGGGCGCCCGTAGCTCAAATGGATAGAGCATCGGCCTACGGAGCCGGAGGTTACAGGTTCGAGTCCTGCCGGGCGCACCATCTGGAATCCATCACTCTTCGCTCATCCTTCCCTGAGCAACTGCTTGAGGAAGTCCATGTCGAGTTCGAGCCTGAGGTCGGCGGCTTCCCAGAGGGCTTCCTGGACGGTTAACTGGGTGCCGCTCCTGGGGCCGTGGACGAGGGCGAAGGTTAACCCTTCGCGTTTGACGAGCTTGGCGGATGGGAGAAAATCCCCGTCGCCCGAGAGAAGTATTATCGCGTCGACGCTATGCCTGGTGGCGGCGTATACCATCTCGATGGCGAGTAGAACGTCGACCTGTTTTTGTTCGAGAACGGGTTTACCGGTGGTCTCGTCGAGGCCCCTGAAGGCGAGTCTTCCGAGTTTGACTTCGAAGCGGTCCAACCGCTGGAGGCGCAGGTAGAAGCCCTCTTTCTTACGGAAGGCTTCGCGGTCTTCCGGGGAAGGAGTGTTGGATAGGTACGGGAGGCAGTTGAAGTAGACGCACCTCAACAGGCTGAACCCGAAGTGGTCGCAGGTGGCCTTGGCCATGAGGCCGTAGTCGAGCCTTGGAGAGCCGAAACCGCGCTGTAGATAATCCAGGTAGCCGCCGTCGATCAGGACTAAAGCTTTGTCACTCATATAATATGGACTCCTTTCGAAAGAATAGCGTTCTTGTTACTTGTCAGCCGGAGTGGGCCGTATGGTTAGTGCGCCCAGTGCGATGGAGAGGAGCTTGGCTTCGGGTGTGTCGGAACGACTCGGAATCAGGACGGGGACTTGCGCGCCAATGATTACGTGGGCCAGGTGGTAGTTCGCGAAGTAGGTGGTTGCTTTGGCGAGCAGGTTCGCTGAAACAATGTCGGGGCAGACAAGGATGTCGGCCCGGCCGGCGACTTCGCTTTGGTACCCCTTCCTGGCCGCGGCCGCCGGGGAGATGGACAGATCGAGACTGAGCGGCCCTTCGACCACGCATTCGCCGAATGTACCCTCACGCCCCATGCGCGTCAGCTCCACGGCATCCTCGCTGGGTTGGTGGCCCGGCAGGACGACCTCAACCGCCGAGAGCACCGACACCCTGGGTAGCTGGAAACCGAGCCTGTGATAGAGTTTCACGGCGTTTTTCAGAATATGCCCCTTTGCGTCCAGGTCCGGGTTCAGGTTGATCCCGCCGTCGGTTATGCAGATCAGCCTTGGACCCTCTTTTGAAGGATACTCGAATAGAAAGGCATCTGAAAGTAGATTTTTCGTCCTCAGCCCGGTCTCCCTGTCCAGGACCGCGTGGAGGAGCGTTCCCGTTTTAGTCTTGCCCTTCAGGAGAATCCGGTCTGCCCCTTCCCTGACCAGCCGGACCGCTGTGCGGTTCGCCTCCTCTTCGTTGGAAGCATCGATAATTTCGGCGTGGCGGAGGTGTTTGGGTTGCGCGTCCATGGCCGGTCCGATGAGCCCGGGATCGCCCACGAGAATACTCCTCGCGAGCCCCGTCTCTTCGGCTTCGAGGAGCGCCTCCAGCGCTGCGGGGTCGTGACCGTTTGCGACCACCACGGTAAAAGGACCGCGTCCGATGGCCGTCTCCAGTATAACCTTGAGGCTGGTTGGTTTCCGTTCGGGAATGCCCCGTGATCTCTGTGCCTGCCTGTCGCATCGGCGACGCAGACAGGTCGCTCTTCGGACTTGCTTGTGCGACGTACCAAATGTGCTACTCCGCGCAACCCCTTGATTCCCTTGGCCTTGCGAAAAATGCCTTGTTTCCGAATCGGAAACCTCACTGCTCTCCATCCTGCTTTCCGGATGAACACCAGTTAGCTTTTCTTCCACGAATTACCCCCTTTTGGAAGGCCGAAATGCGCGCCTTCCACGCGGCCTTGTGCGATTGCAGCATTTCCAAGCATGAGTTTCTTCACGTTGCGCCTCCAGGGTAGTCGATCGCCTCTTCCTCGCCGGACAGGACCCTGAGGGCACCTCCGGCCAGCGCTTCCATCTCGAATTCACCGGGGAACCTATATACGGGACCAAGGAAGGCGACCCGTTCTGATAGATGCTCGCAGAACAAAGCGGAGCGTGCAAGACCACCCGTGAGAACCACCGCGTCAAGCCGTCCGGCCAGCACGGTGGCCATCGCGCCGATCTCCTTGGCGGCCTGGTAGGCCATGGCTTCGTAAACCTCCCCGGCCTTTTTATCGCCGCGCGCGATTCCGGCCTCCACCTGGAGGGCGTCGTCGGTGCCGAGGTAGGCCATGAGCCCCCCCTCTCTCGTGGTCAGGCGCTTCATGTCCGCGGCGGTGTATTCGCCGGAGAAGCACATTTCAATCAGCGGCTGCGTGGGGAGCGTTCCGGCCCGGGTAGGCGAAAAGGGGCCGCCGGAATTGGCGTTGTTCGTGTCCAGGATCCTTCCGCCCTCCATCGGAACTATGGAGATTCCGCCGCCGAAGTGGCCCACAACCAAACTGCTATGGGCCAGTTCCTTCCCGAGTTGCTTGCAGGCCATCCTCGCTGCCGCGTGGAGGTTGAGGGCGTGGGAGAGGGACTGCCTGGATATCCGGGGAAGCCCGGAGTAGCGCGCCAGACGGGTCATCTCATCCACGGCTACGGGATCCACCACGTAGGCCGGAACGTTGTATTCGCCAGCTATCTCCCAGGCGATGAGACAACCCAGGTTGGAGACGTGTTCGCCCTGGTATCCCTTCCGGGCGTCCTCCAGCATTAACTCGTTTACGACCAGCGTGCCCGAAGGTACCGGTCTAATAAGGCCTCCACGCGCCACGACGGCGCTCAACCGACGCGCGCCGCGGCGTTTCAGGAAGGAGCGCGTGCATTCGAGGCGAGCCGGGAGTTGAGCAAGTACGCCACGGGTGGATTGTTCCGCTTTGACGCTTTCTTCGATTTCTCTTTCTTCGCCGGAGAAGAGCGCGAGTTTTGTTCCGGTAGAACCCGGGTTGATGACCAATACCCTCTTTGCTTCCGCCATGTTCCTCTCCGCTCAAGTGGGAATGGTAATGTTTTTACCCCGTCCTGGCAAGGATACGAATCGCCCTAAGTCCACCACCTAAACCGGGATTTGCCTGCCTACCGCGTTGCGCACAGGCACAGGCAGGTACGGCGCGACAAGGCTTATCTGCATTGTTGCCGTCGCCGGCTTGATACCCGATGCAGCGATACTACGACTCCGCTCAAACCGGTTCGGCGCCGAAAACCTATCCCGAAACAGGACGCGGCCATGTTTTCTCCCGGGAGTGAAGTTCCCTAGGGGAAAATAATAGTATAGAATATCTAAAGAGAGATTGGAGGTTTTGTGGAGTTGTGGCGCTCTCCGTTCCTTCCGAAGTGATCTCTCCAACCAGCGGTGGAGGTGTTTACTTGAACGAACCCGATGAAGGCCCGCAGTTGACCTCGAAACTCTTTGTTTTGCTCGCCCAGGAGAAGGAGAGGCTCGACTTCATTATCAGGAGTCTTCCGGCCGGCGTACTGCTTTGCGACGGGGACGGCAACATACTGATTGCCAACGATAACGCCCAAGAAGCCCTGGGGCTGACCGGGGTGGAGATGAGGGAGAAGAAGGTCTTCAAGGGGCGCGAGGCCGGACGAATCCTTTTGGGCTTCATACAGAAAGCCAAGAGAGATGGCGCTCCCGTAGTGACTCCCTACGAGATGGAGGGCCGCTGGTTCCAGATACAGGTCGTTCCCTGGCCCGGCGCCACGGAATTTCTCGTCGTAACGCAGGATATACAGGAGTGGCTGCGTCTCAATAAGCTCAAGGAAAACCTCATATCCATAATATCCCACGAGGTCAAGAATCCACTGACGGCCGTTATAAACGCCGCCGGTTTGCTCTACGAGGGGCGCTCCGGTCCCATGAACAAGACCCAGAAGAGGCTGGCCACGTTGATTAAGAATAACGGCCTTGCAATACGCGAGATTCTCGACGACGTAGTACGTCTGAGCCGTGTACAGACAACGGGAATGCCAAAGGAAGCGGTAGCCTTGGCCCCACTTCTAAGGAAGATCAGGGGGAACTTCGGCGACACGATTCAGGGTAAGTCCATTCTGTGGCGGGAGGTGCTCCGGGAGGTCAAAGTGGGGGGCGACGCGAATATGCTCTCCAACCTCTTTACGAACCTGATCGGCAACGCCGTAAAGTACGTTGGCATTGGAGGCCGCGCGGGCCTTATGGTGACGGGCGGAAGCAGAGGCGCCGGCGTTCGCGTGATGGACGACGGCCCGGGCGTTCCCGAGAAGGAGCGGGAAAAACTCTTTACACCCTTCTTCAGAGCGAGTAATGTAAAGAGGTCGGTCAGCGGAACAGGGCTGGGGCTCGTTATAGCAAAAAACATCGCTGAAAGGCTCGGAGGAGAACTGGTGCTGGAATCACCGCTCACTGAGGAAGACAGAAACTTTCTCGGGTGCTCCGAAGGTGATCAACCCGGAACAGCCATCGAAGTCTTCCTGCCCCGTGGTAACCCGGAGGAATTGCATGCCCCACAAACTCCTGATAGCTGATGACAACGCAGCCATTATCGAGGTCCTTAAGCTGAACTTCGATCTCCTGGGCTATGAGGTGCACGTGGCCTTCGACGGAGAAGAGGCCGAGGCCGGGTTTCGATCCTTCCGCCCCGACCTGATGATACTGGACGTCATGATGCCCAAAAAAGACGGATACCAGGTCTGCAGAAACCTCAAGAGCGATCCGGCACTTTCCGGAATCCCCATTATTTTACTCACGGCAAAGAGCCTGAAGGAGGACGTTTTCAGCGGCTACGACTGCGGCGCCGACGCCTATGTTACGAAACCTTACGAACCGCGCGAACTCGAGCAGTTGGTGGAGCAGCTTATTGAAGAAACCACTTCCGGCAGGCGTTTAACGGCGTGGACCGGGTTACCGGCGACAGAGAGAATTCTGGAAGAGTACAAAGCGAGAGAAGCCGCCGGCGGCGAGGTCGGTCTTGTTGAGTTCTTCTTTCCGACAGCCGGCGTCCAGGCTTTTATAAAGCGCTACGGGATGTCTCGGTGCAAGGGCCTGATCCACGGAATCGCGTGGCGCCTTAAAGACATCTGCCATCGGGCGACGTCAGCCGGAGTCGTTGGGCAGAGCGAAGAGGACACTTTCGTCTGCTGCGTACATCCCGGTGAGGCGCAGCGGTTCAAGGCCATGGCTGAACGGGAGATAGCGGACTCAATCAGGGATGCCTACCGCACGCTGGAAGGTCATTCCATCCCGGCTGAAGAAGGCGCGCACGAAACACCCGTTTCCGAACCCTTGCTTTCTCTCAAATCGCGGCCCTACAAATACGAATCCACCGAGTAAGCGTCGCCTGCCCGCCCGACGTCCGACAAATTTCTATAAAGCCGTATCATCCTGGATCGTCCAACCGGGATGGCGATAAACGCAAAGCGTTTCGCGTCGTGGAAGTCGTTGGCACGACCTGATATAATCCTCTGGGAAGATAGCGCCGTGAGGGCGCGGAGGGAGCAAGCCATGATCTACAGACATTTGCGGAACAGTGGGTTTACAAACTCCAACTTTACCAGTCGTCTCTCGGGTTCGTCCCCGGCCATGATAACTTACTGATGGCCTGTATCCTGATAACCATAGACTGTGGGCGGGCCGACCACGTAAGCGGAGATGAGGTTCCCACTCCCAACCTTGACCGCTTCAGGGAAGAGGCCGTTACATACGCGCGCTGTTACGCCCACGCCAACGTGACTCTTCCCAGCCACCGAACCTTACTGACGGGCCTCTGGCCCAGCGAGCACGGGGTAGTTTCCAACTTCGCGGATGTTCCACTGCCCGGCGACAGCCTTCCCGGCCGGTTGGAGTCAAGGGGCGTGTCTCAGGAGGCCTTTGTCTCCATCAATTTTCTGGAACTCCTGTTGGGCCGCCGCGTGGGCGGCACCCTGGATGCCTTCTTTAAAACTCTGAATGGGTCGGAATCTTTCTCGCAGGCAAAGGTCCACGGCACCAAGGTCAGGCTCGGCCTGAGGGGGTTCAGGCGCGATGCGCACCACACCCTCGAGGCCGCGTGGCGGTGGATTAAGGGACAGCCTCCGGAAGCAAATCCTTTCCTGTTTATCCACCTCTTTGACGCCCACACCCCATACCAGGCTCCCAAAACCCTTATATCAAAAGAACTCTCCCGTTACGGTGACTCCGCTTCGGCGGAGAGGACGCTCAAGAGCCAACTGGAAGAGAAGCAATGGTTTTGCGGTGATTCCGGTTCTCTGGCCGAACGGAGACCACTGGCCTACCAGCCGGCGGTTTACAGGGCGGCTCTGCGCTTCATAGACCTGGAGATAGGCCGCTTTTTCGAACGGCTGAGGAAGACCGGGCATTGGGGTAGGTCCACGGTGGCAATTACGGCGGACCACGGCGAAAACCTCGGTGAACACGGCGTCTACTGTGGACACCAACTGCTCTTCGACGAAACCGTTCACGTTCCCTGTTTTCTGAAATATCCGGATGGAAAAGACGCGGGCTCTACGGTGGAGTTCTCCGTGGGCCACCGGGACCTGGCGCAGAGCCTGGCCGGGCACTACAACCTGAAATTGCCGGGTCAGGGTCTTCCCCTGGCCGCTTTGAACAAAGAGCGCAACCAGTTCTCGGAGAACGCCAAACGTTACCACGCCGCTCTGAGGTGTCGTTCATGGACTTATATCCGGCCATGGATACTCCCCACCTTGGAACCGAAACTGCGTAACAACATTTTTAAGCAGACGGGCTGGATTGAAGGAAAGGGCCTCAAACCGGTGGAACTACCCGGACGGTTGGCGGAAATCCTGGAAGAGCTTGAAGGGCTTAAGATTGCCGATGAGGGCGTGGACTTTGAGATCGAAGCCCAGCTACGCGGCCTGGGGTATATGTGACATGGCCTTTTCGCTGGATTCAGGAGCGGCGTCGGTCCGCACCCGGCTTTCGAAGGCATACGCCCCGCAATGAGAACACCTTCAGACCCGAACCTTGCCGATCGTTCCATGGTTGCCGTCAAGGGTGGAACGGCTGGAATTACGGCCCTGCTCAACCTTCCCATCCGGATGGGAATAACCCTTGCCAATACCCACATACTCGGACCCGCGGCCTACGGTTTGGTTCACGTGGGACTCATGATCGCCGGTGTAGTCCAACAGATGGCATCCCTGGGCTCGGCCGGGGGAATTGTCCGGTACACGGCGAAGTACGAGGCGCGTGGAGAAAAGGCAAAGGCGAGGTTTTTAATAAAGCGCGTGGCTTTGATAATGGCCCTTGTAGGCCTGGCCGCGATGTTTTTGCTGAACATGCTGGCGGATCCAATCGCCTCGTGGCTCGAGAAGGACGGGCTCAGGATCATCCTGCCGGTTCTGGCGGCCCTCATCCCCATCGGCCTCATCGGCGGTACGGCCATGGCAGCCCTCAGGGGGATGCAGCACATTCGCACCAAAGTTATATTGGAAGACCTCGTGGTTCCACCCGTGGTCCTGGCGGCGCTGCTTATCGTCTTGGTAAAGGGGTGGGGGCTGCCGGGAGTGCTGGGCGTTCAGCTTATCGGCGGTGCGTTGGGGACATTTCTGGGATGGGTATGGTTGAAACGGTGGTTGGGATGGACGCCGGTCAAAGCGATCAAGACGGCGGAGTTCTGGCGCTTCTCTCTGCCGCTGGCGGGTACCAGGCTCGTGGCGCAAACGACGAAGCGTCTGGATATATTCCTGGCCGCCATCTTTTTGCCGGCTACGCAGGTTGGAGTTTACGCACTGGCAACCAGGCTGGCGCCCCTGGTGGGACTGGCGGGCGATAGGATGAACCTGGCTTTCGGACCAAGGTCCGTTCAAATACTCGAAGAGGGCAGAATCGAGGACGTTGGGTACCTAATGGCCGCCAGCGCGCGGTGGGCCTTGCTGTGGGCGGGACTCCTCGCCCTTCCCTTTATTCTGGCGGGTCCGGGAATCATGCGCCTCTTCGGGCGCGGCTTTACCGGCGGGGCGATCGCCCTCGGTATTCTTGCCACTGGAAAGTTGGTTTCTTCGGCCTGCGGTCCCTCCGGATCCCTCTTGACGATGTCGGGCCACAGCGGGTGGACCCTGGCAACTACCCTTTTTTTCCTCTTTATTCAGGTCTCACTCGCTGTTACCCTCATCCCGAGGCTTGGAGTAAGGGGCGCCGCCATCGCTACCGCATCCGCCCTCGTCTTAACCAACTTGGCGCGTCTCGGGCTCACGCATCGGCTGGTAAGGGCGCATCCCTTCACGCCGCGTCTTTTTGCCCTCGTGGTCCTCTTTTGTTGCCTGGCGTTGGGGGGTAAACTGGCCGAGGGAAACGGACTCCCCGTGTTGGCTACGACGGCGGTTGTCGGGGTAGTATGGCTTGGCTTCGGCCTTGTTGCCGGGCTTACCGCCTCCGAAAGGGAGGATGTAATGGCATGGATTGGAAAATTGTGGCGAAAAAACTCCTGATCTTCGGTTTGGACGGAGGTACGTGGGAACTAGCCGCGCCGTGGGCGGAGGCGGGTGAACTCCCGACCTTTAACCGCCTTATGGTCGGGGGGCGCTGGGGCAGCGTTCGCTCCACCATCCCCCCCTTGACTCCGCCGGGCTGGACCACCGCCTTCACCGGGGTGGGGCCGGGAATCCACGGGGTGTATGACTTCTTCACCCGCGACAAAGACGGGCATAACATGAAACTTATCGATAGCACTTCGCGCCGCAGTCCCGCCCTGTGGGAGATTGTCAGCCAGGCGGAAGGAACGGTGGGCGTTCTTGGCGTCCCGGCTACCTATCCCCCGGACCGCGTGAATGGTTGGATGCTCTGCCGAATGGGCGTCCCTCCCGGCGCTGAAGATTGGACCAGCCCCCGGGAACTCTCTCCGTGGATTCGGAATTTTTTCCCCGACTATTCCCACGCACTTTCTACCGATCTTCTGAAGCAGGGGGATTACGAGGAGTGGGAGAGGCATCTCCACTCCTTCACGGACGGCTACGAGGCGTTGGCCCTGAAGTTGCTCAAAGAGCGTCCCGTTGATACCGCCGTGGTTGTCGTTGACGAACTGGACCGGCTTCAGCACTTCTACTGGCACTTTTGGGATAAAGGCCACCCGGCCTATCCCGGGCGGGGGTTTCTTGAGGAAGCGTTGCTCAGGTACTACAAGAGGTTGGATAAGTTCCTCGCAAGATTGCTGGAGGCGGGGTCGTGGGACGGAGTGATCCTGCTTTCCGACCACGGTTTCGGACCTCTCCACACCGACGTTTTCCTCAACCGGTACCTTATTGAGAAAGGATGGCTCAAACTGAAGGGCAGGCTTGGGCGGTGGACGTTGCAGCGGAGACTTTCCAGGGGGGGGAAGGTGAAACCCTTTGATTGGTTTGATTGGAAAAGATCCAGTGTCCACTTTGCATCGGTGTCCGGTCGCGCGCTCCTTGAGAATCCCGACCATCCCATGGATGATGGGGACCGCGAGTTGTTGAGGGGGGAACTGCTCGGCCTGCGGGATCCCGAAAACGGCAGCCGGGTAATCATTGCCGCCCACTTCAAAGATGAATTGTGGGGCCCGGGTTCGGAAGGTCCCGATTGGGTTCTTGAGGAAAATGGCCGCTTCGCCCTTAGGTCGGAACTGGTGGGTTCGCTTACGGCGCCATCAAGCCAGTACGGCGTCAGGAAGACAGGCAGCCACCGGCCTGAAGGCATGGGGCTGGTCTATGGAAGGGGTGTCCGGCCGGGAGTGCTTGCCCCCGGCGCCACGCTGACCGATGTGGCGATTACGGCCCTGGACTTCTTGGGCCTGCCCGCCCCCGAAGATGCCGATGGACATTCCTGGCTCGGCAACGATATCGGCGTCCGGCGCTGGAAACGCCTCTCGCAAGTAGGCGGCGCATACAGCGAGGAAGACGCCGACGCGGTGGAAGCCCGCCTGCGGTCCCTGGGGTACGTGTAATGAGTGGCAGGGAGATAATGACCGGCTTTGACGGGGCTACGTGGGAGTTGCTGAACGCGCTCATCGAGAGGGGAGCGATGCCGCGTTTGAAGGAACTGAAGAGCGAGGGAGTATCCGGCGCCCTACGTTCCACCGACCCTCCCGTCACCGGTCCGGCGTGGGTAACCGTTGCAACGGGGGTGGGGCCGGGCCGCCACGGCGTCTTCGACTTCACCCTTCCCAAGGAAGAACTCTTTCACCGCGAACCGGCCGCAACCCACCACATAAGGGTTAAAACCGTCTATGAACACTTGAGGCCGGCTGTGCTTCTGAACCTTCCCGTTACCTACCCGCCACTCACCGGAGATCCGACCGTCACCTCCCTTATGACTCGCGGCCCTTCGCCGATCTTTCCCCCCGTTCTTCGGGAACGCCCTTGGTCGGGGGCTTACCGGGTGGTTCCCGACACTTCTCTTCTTCGCGCCGGCAACGTGGAGGCCTACCTTCGGGACGTACGCGCCCTGGAAAGGGCGAGGTTCGACGCACTCAAGGATCTGTGGGACCGTGAAGACTGGCGGTTGTTCATGGCCGTCTTTTCGGGCAGCGACTGGGCGAGCCACGCCGCCTATGGAACGCTTCTCGGAAAACCTGGAGAGTGCCGTGAGGGGGAGGCGCTTTTTGGAGACCTCGATGGGTACTTGGGCTGGATAGCCGACCACATGGAGAAGGACGATCACCTCCTCCTGGTTTCCGACCACGGCTTCGCGGAGAAGAAGGGCTTTTTTCTTATTAACGAATGGTTGATACGGGAAGGATGGGCGCGCCAGCGGCCGATTACGGCGCTTCCCGGGAACGTGCATGCCTTCGACGCGGCTCTCCACGCCGAAGACGGTAAAGTGGGAAAGAGCCCGCCGGGAGTGACGGTAGAACGCTGTAAGACGCCGGGATTGCGTGGACGCCTCTGGCGACGCTGGTACCGCGGACGCTATGAACACTGGGATCCCAGGCTTGAACTCGATCCGCTCGAAACTCTCGCGCTGGCCCCCTCAGCCGAGCAGAGGGGTGTGTACGTGAACGACCGAAAGCGTTTTAGTGCCGGTACGGTTGCTCCTGAAGAGCGCGCCGGCGTAGCTTCGGCGATAGTTCAAAGGCTCAGGGAGGCGAGAGACCCCAATGGCGATGCCCTGTGCGAGTGGGTACGCTCCGGCTGCGACCTCTACACCGGTCCGGTGGCATCGCGGGGACCGGACCTGCTCTTCAACACGCCCGATTGGGAGTGCTCGGCCACGCTCAGCCTCTACCACCTTGATCTCTTCCAGCCGGGTGGGGTTGGAGGTCACGATCCCATGGGCATTATTCTTGCCGTTGGCAAAGGGATACCCGGGGGTAGCGTGGCTGGTATGACCCTTGCGGATATAGCTCCCGTGTTGATGCACTGGGCCGGAGAATCGGTACCCGGGCACATGGAGGGGCGGGTTCCCGATGAGCTGGCTCTGGGACGGTCTCCGGGAACCGCCCCGCCTTGGACTTCACCACGCCGGTCCCGCGCGCAGGAAGAGGGGTGCGAAGTGGCGGAACGACTGCGGAGCCTTGGTTACCTTGGTTGAAAAAGTCGAAATGGATCCAAGAAGCGAAGCTGGTACGGCGCACAGGCTGGCGCTGGTAGTCCTAACCTGGAATGGAAGGGAGAATACCCTTGCCTGCCTGGAGAGTCTTGAGGGACAACTGCGTTCCGGCGACGCCGTGGTCGTGGTAGACAATGGTTCCGGTGACGGAACCTACCGCGCAGTTGCAGACCGCTTTCCATGGGCGGTTTACCTGGAGAACCGGCGGAACCTGGGTTTCGCGGGAGGGAACAACGTTGGGCTTCGCTGGTGCCTGGAAAACGATTTCCCCTGGATAATGCTCCTGAATAACGACACCGTTGTTCCGCCCGGAGCCTTGGATGGGCTCGTCGAATACCTGGCGAACCACACGGAGGTCGGCGTCGTCCAACCATTGCTGGTCAACGCAGGCAACCCCGGTCTAATCGACAGCAGCGGCCAGGAGATATTTCACTATCCCGGTGCCAGGGATCGCCAAATGGGTCATCCCGTTTCGGAAGCGCCAAGTGGTCCGGTTGCCGTCTTCGGCGCATGTGCGGCGGCGGCCCTCTTTCGAAGAGAGTGCCTTCGGGAGGTTGGTCTCCTGGACGAAGATTTCTTCGTACTCCTGGAGGATGTTGATCTCATGTTTCGTCTCCGCGCCGCCGGGTGGGAGATTCACCTCCTTCCGGAGGTGCGCGTGGCGCACAAGCGCGGAGTGTCCGTCCAGGAGGACAAGAGTCGTATGTCCCTGGCAAAGCGCTTCTGGCTCCACCGGAACATTCTGGCCATAGCGTGCCGTTATTGGCCCCCGGGCCAACTGCTGCTTTTTTCTCCCTTCCTGGCTAAAGCGTCCCTATGGGCGATCTGGGCCGGGCGAAGGAGCGGCGGGGGGCGTTGCGTACCACTCTGGTGGAAAAGCCTGAAAATCCGTCGAAGGTCGAGGAGAGCAATACGCCTAAAGAAGGTCATGTCCTGGCAGTTGCCCAGGCCCTTCTGGGATATCTACCTTCAGTGGTTCAGGCGGCGTTTTCTGGGTCTTCCGGAGCGTCCGTGGCCGGGAGAATCCTTCCGCCCTCCATCCGGTTGAGTTTTACTGATCAAGCCGGCGCAAGGGGACGCTCTTTGAGTGCGGCAAGCAAAGTCACGGCTTCGTGCTGAACAAGGGCATTTCCCCGCCTCCTGCCTGGATCGGCGTCCTCCAAGAGTTCCTGGAATGCCCAGAATCGACAGTGGTTTTCCCATGGTTTAGCAGCGGGATCGCCCCAGGAGCAAAGAGGACAATTGTGGTTGCAGCCTATGGCTTCGAGCATCTCGAGTTTTTCGATGACGCGCAGGATATCCCTCAGGGCGAACAGTGATTCGACCTCGGCATTCACGCCGTACGATCCAAGTACTCGCTTGAATTCACCCACGGCACCTTCGGCTTCGCTCATATCAACCCCTCCTCCAACGGTCGTCTACTCTAACCCCCGGGATCGCTCATCGCAAGTTTTAGCGACCCATCTGGCGCCGAGGTTTTGGATGGCTAGACGCGACCCACCGTTCGAGGATGCGGAGCAGGTGGAATGCTCTGGGGCATATTGCTACTGTCATATTGTCATAGGTATAATGAGGAATCTAAATGCTGA
>CAZIBS010000067.1:0-13315 GCA_964537405.1 uncultured Thermoanaerobaculia bacterium
AATGATCCAAACCAACCATCAATCCGCGGGAGGGGCTTCCAGCCCCGAATGATCCAAACCAACCATCAATCCGCGGGAGGGGCTTCCAGCCCCGAATGATCCTTGCAGGTAGGTGTATTTCCCGGCTTTCTTTTGGCGCAAGAATATGCCCGAACCATCCTTCCACCATGATAATACTATAACCAATTATAGATGTCAAGTGTACAATAACTTATCTGTGGCACTATGTTGCACGGCTCTCCAAAAACCACTTTCCTTGTTTTACGGGGGTTTGACACTCCCGTACCCTGTGGAAAACGCGATCAACTGTTCAAGATGAGTTTGAATTGATTGGTGGCTACATCATGGTGCCACAAAACACCTCCAACCCCATATATCAATTAGTTACACTGCTTGGGCTGCTGGAAGATATGCTTCAGGATTGATTGTTTTCTATGAAACCCGGTGTTCATGCTAGACCGCGAGTTCGCTCTCCTGCGCGTCTAAACCGATGAGTTTTTAAGTTTTTTTCGCGTTCAGGGTCTTGAGGAAGCTCTTCCAATCCTTGTCTTTGGAGAAGCTCGCGAAGGCAGGGTCGCGGGATGGATCCGCAAGAACCCCGTCCAGGGCCGTCATGTTGTCTTTCAGTAGGAAAGCCTTCTTCAGCGCTTCTTCCGCCTTTTGCTTCTTGCCGTAGAGGGCGTAGGCTCTGGCCAAGTGGTAGTAGGCCACGGGATGGTAGGGAGCCGCCCGGGTGGCTTCGAGCAGGAGAGTTATCGCCTTGCCGTACGCTTTCCCTGCCGTGTAGATTACGCCGGCCCTCGTTGTTGCAACACGAAACATGGCTTTGGTGAGAGGACGGTTTGGGGGAAGATCGAGGGCCGCCGCCCGCTCGTAGGCCTTGGCGGCTTCGGCCATTTTTCCCTCCATCTCAAGACCTCCTCCAAGGTAGTACCAGGCTAACGCCGACTCCTTCGCCTTGATAAGCGCTTCCCTTTCAACAATCACGGCCTTTGTATAGTCGCCGGAAACCAGGTATTTCGCGCCCCTGCGGATCAATGCGCTTCCCGGTCCGTCGTTTGGCTGCGGTCCCAGGTTCATGATGAGAAGCGCCTGAAAACCCGGGTCTCCCCTGAAACCCTTGAGGTCATCGTCGAGCAGGGGGTCCGGCAGCATCGGAGCATTGCCGGTGGCGGCGTCGGTTTCAAGGGCCGCTCGCAGTTCCTTGAGGGCACTCTTCCTGTCTCCCTGCCTGGCGTAAATGCAGGCCAGATTGTAGTGGAATGCCGGGTAGGCGGGATCCTTGGCTATGGCACTTTCGTACCAAAGTCTGGCCTTCACGAAGGCATTGCGAAAGGCGCCACAAAGCCCGATGGCGTCCGCAGCCTCTCTCCACTGTTTACGACCCAGGGTGGGAGTTTTTTTGTTCAGCGCGAGAGCGCGGCGAAAACTGGGTTCCGCCTCCGCGTATTTGCGTTGAGCCATGAAGGCCGTTCCAAGGTAGTAGAACGCCATGGCGCTCTTGTCGTTCAACTCGGTTGCCCGCCTGAGATCGTCTTCAGCCGCCTCCAGCCGCCCCATCTTGATCAAGCCGGCGCCGCGTTCCATTAGCGCCTGGGATTTGAGATCCGACGTTGATGGAACGCCACCAAAGAGCGCCAGTGAAAAGGATGCCGATATAAGAACCAGTGCTAAAGTGCTTATCCTGGTCATGTTTTCCTCAATTCAGGTGGTCGAATATGTGCCGACTCCTGTTGCTCTTTTTGAGCTTATCGAGCGCCTTGCACTCGATCTGCCTGATGCGTTCCCTGCTGAGGCCTACCTCCTTTCCCACTTGCTTCAGGGTTCGTGGTTCCTTGCCGTCAAGTCCGTAGCGCAGGGTAAGAATGGTCACTTCCTTCTCGTCAAGTTCTTTTAGTATCCCGGAGAGCAGCTTTTTGAAGGATTCCTGCACAAGATTTTCGTCGACCGGCGGCATCGTGAACTGCTCTATCTTGTCGAGAAGCTGGAAGTCCGAACCATCGTCGGAGTGGGATTCCAGCGGAAGCTCTTCGGTCTCGGCCTTCATGAGCAGCTCAATGTTCTCCGTTGAAACCGAAAGCTCTTTCGCCAGTTCATCTACCGTAGGCTTACGTTGCAAGACCGGCGTCATGGCAGTGATCGTCTTGTGGATGTTGTAGAGCAGATTCGCCTGTTTCTGGGGTATGCGCATCGGACCGCCCTGTTCGGAGAGGGCGTGAATAATGGCTTGCCTGATCCACCAAACCGCGTAGGTAATGAACTTGACGCCCCTCTCCGGATCGAAGCGCTTGGCGGCTTCTATGAGGCCGATGTTGCCTTCGTTTATAATATCCTGGAAGGACAACCCCCAGGTCCTGTATTTCTTGGCGAAGGAAACGACGAAACGAAGGTTGGCCTCTACAAGCTGTTTTAACGCGTCTTCGTCTCCGGCTTGAATCCTCCGGCTAAGTTCCTTCTCTTCTTCCGGCGAGAGCAGCTTGAAACGGGAGATTTCCCTCAGATAGCGCTTGAGCATGGCGGGGTTCTCGGGAACCCCGGCCCTACGGCTCGCCACCATCTTCTTCCTCCATCCGCTCCAGGAAGAGCTGGATGGAACGTTGCGGCATGCGTGCCAACGCCTGCTTCCGGACCTCTTCTCTGCTGGCGCCGCTCTGGTTCCGCAATTGTTCCAGAAAAAAGTCTATGAAGGCGTTCATCTCCTCCTGCATACGGCCCATATTCTCCCGCATATTCAACACTATCTCCACGCCGGCGAGGTTGACGCCCAAGTTTCGGGTGAGGTTCAAAATCACCTTGAGGCGCTGAAGGTCCTCGTCGGTATAGAGCCTCGTGTTGCCCTCGGTTCTCGATGGTTGCAGAAGGCCGTCTCTCTCATAGAGCCTGAGAGTTTGGGGGTGAACGTTAAAACGCTTTGCCACGGCTGAGATCATGTAGTAGCGTTTTTCGTTATCACTGGATGTTGCTGCAACCATGAGTGCGCTCCCTAGAGGGAAGTATATTGGCGTGGGCTTTCAGGATTCAACCGCTCAAACTCCCTCAGGAGTTCCTTGGCTTTTTCATCCACGACCTTCGGAGTTACGATGGCTACCTCCACCATGAGGTCGCCCCGGGCGCCGCCCCTGAGGGATGGCATTCCCCTTTCTTTCAAGCGAAAGACCTGGCCGGAAGAGGTCCCTGGGGGGATCTTCATCGTGGCTGAGCCCGCCATGGTCGGAACGGTGATCCGTGCTCCCAGCACTGCTTCCACGATTGTAATAGGCACCTTTTCCTTCAGGTTTCGCCCCTCCCTGGTGAAGCTTTTATCGGGAAGAATGTGTGTTTCTATGTAGAGGTCTCCCGCCTTGCCGCCCCTCAAGCCGGCCTGTCCCTTTCCCTTCAACCTTACGCGGGAACCGGTGTCCACACCTGCCGGGATGGAGACCGAGACGGTTTTTGCAACATCCACAACTCCCCTTCCTCCGCAAAAACGACACACCAGCCCGGGGTCCCGTCCACTGCCCCCGCAGTTAGGACAGACACGGGAAAAGGTGAGGTGCCCCTGGGCAAGACCCATCTTGCCCGTTCCTCCGCAGGATGGGCACGGAGCGGGATTCTTCGGGGGAATGCGGCCCTCACCTCCGCAGGAGCGGCAGACTACGGTGTGGTGGATGGCAAGCCGGGTTTTCTTTCCCTCGTAAGCTTCCCTCAACGTAAGCGTCAGCGGAAATACAAGGTCTTCTCCCGCGACCGCTCCCCGGGGTTTTTCGGCCCGCGATGTACGCAAAAAGGATTCAAAGAGGTCTCCGAATCCTCCCGCCGACGAGCCGGCGTCGAAATCGAAACCGGTGAAGTTGACCCCATGGCTCGTTTGAGGCCCATGGTTCCCGAGCGTCCCGAGGGTGTCGTACCGCTTTTTCTTCTCTACGTCGGATAGAACCGAGTAGGCTTCCGAAATATCCTTAAAACGCTCTTCGGCTCTCTTATCGCCGGGATTCAGGTCCGGATGGTACTTCCTGGCGAGTTGCTTGTAAGCCTTCTTGACCGCGGCCGCCGAGGCTCCGCGGGAAAGGCCGAGAATGGCGTAGAGGTCTTTACCTGCCATTGTAAACTACCCCCCTCCCGCTCACTTCAGGGCGATGTCTTTATGGCTTTTTTCCCTTGGTATCGACAACACCAGAAGCCCGTCTTTGAGCGATGCCTTCACGCCCGTTTCGTCTATGGCGTCCGGGAAGGAAAATTCGCGCAGGAAGGGACCGGAGTAGCGCTCTATCCTCTGCACGCCTTGCCTGAGCGTCTCTTCCGATGCTTTTCTGTCACCGGAGATCCGAAGGATGTTGTCTTGGCAGACAACTTCGACATCCTTAATGAAGACGCCGGGAAGCTCGACCTCTACGAAGTAATTTGAGGAATCCTCGTAGACGTCGGCACATGGAATCCAGGATACGCCGGCCAGAGGATAGGCGACGGCGCCGCCGGGTTGTATCATCTCGTTAAAGATGGCATTCATCTGCTTTTGAATCCGCATAAGCTCCTGAAGCGGAGTTCTTCTATCGGTCATTGATTCCTCCCGGTGCTCCAGCCTCCCATCGGTTTCTCCGGCAATTATTTCACGTCTTCAAACTCGGCGTCGATAACTTCCCCGTCTTTCTTCTTCTCATCCCCCTGCTCATCGGCGGAAGGCGCCTGCTCTCCAGGCTGGTCCGGGGTACCGCCTGGCGCCTGCTGTGCCTTCGCCTGTGCGTACATTGCTTCGGCAATGGAGTGGGTGGCGGTGTTTAGGTTGTCGATGGCTTTTTTTATGGACTCCGCTGAACCACTATCTTTGGCCTTCTTAAGCTCGTCAACGGCATCGTGCACCTTTTTCTCGTCGTCGGCCGCGATCTTGCCCGCGTTTTCCTGAAGAAGCTTCTCGGTGCCGTAGAGGAGTTGGTCGGCCTGGTTCTTGGCCTCTATCTCCTCCTTGTGTTTCTGGTCCTCCTGCTTGTGTTTCTCCGCCTCTTTAATCATCCGGTCAATCTCGTCCTTGGTAAGGCCGGAGGACGCCGTGATGGTGATGCTCTGCTCTTTGCCGGTCGCCGTGTCCTTAGCGGATACGTTCAGGATGCCGTTCGCGTCGATGTCGAAGGCCACTTCGACCTGCGGAACGTTGCGCGGAGCGGGGGGAATGCCTATCAGCTTGAAGGTCCCCAACACCTTATTGTCACGCGCTATCGGCCGCTCTCCCTGAAAAACGACGATCTCGACTTCAGTCTGGTTGTCCGCGGCGGTTGTAAAGACTTCCTTGCGGCGAGCCGGAATCGTGGCGTTGCGGTTGATCAGTGGAGTGGCTACGCCGCCCAGCGTCTCCACGCCGAGGGTAAGGGGTGTCACGTCGAGGAGTAGAATGTCCTTGACTTCTCCGCCCAAAACTCCAGCCTGGATAGCCGCGCCGACAGCAACAACTTCGTCGGGATTTACACCTTTGTGGGGTTCCTTGGCAAAGAAGTCCGTAACGAGTTGGACGATCTTGGGAATGCGGGTGGAGCCGCCAACCAGAACCGTTTCATTGATCTGCTGCGGCCCGATCTTCGCGTCGTTTAACGCCGCTTTGCACGGTTCCATCGTACGTTGAAAAATAGCGGAAGCGAGATCTTCAAGGTGAGCCCTGGTTAGTTTCATCTGCAAGTGCTTGGGCCCCGAGGCGTCCGCCGTTATGAATGGAAGGTTTATCTCCGTTTCAAAGGTTTGTGATAGCTCGATTTTGGCCCTTTCGCAGGCCTCTTTCAATCGCTGAAGGGCCATGGGGTCCGTTGACAGATTGACTCCGGTGTCCTTCTTGAAGGAATCCACCACCCAGTCGATGACAACCTTGTCCACGTCGTCTCCGCCAAGGTGGGTATCACCATTCGTGGACTTAACTTCGATGACTCCCTCGCCGACCTCGAGAACCGAAATGTCGAAGGTGCCGCCGCCGAAGTCGTACACGGCTATCGTTTCCTCTTTTTTCTTGTCCAGACCATAGGCCAGAGCCGCGGCCGTTGGTTCGTTAATGATGCGTGGGACCTCAAGCCCCGCTATCCGCCCCGCGTCCTTCGTCGCCTGCCGCTGGCTGTCGTTGAAGTAGGCGGGAACGGTAATGACAGCTTGCGTAACCTTTTCGCCAAGGTACGCCTCGGCGGCCTCCTTGAGTTTCTTCAGGATCATTGCCGATATTTCCGGTGGTGAGTACTTTTTTCCCCTTGCCTCGACGCGCACGTCTCCGTTGTCCATCGGGACAGACTTAAAGGGAACGGTCTCCACCTCGTGCTGAACTTCGTTGAAGCGCCTTCCCATGAAGCGCTTGATTGAAAAAACCGTGTTCGTTGGGTTGGTTATCGCTTGGCGCTTGGCAACCTTGCCGACCAGTATCTCACCCTTATCCGTAAACGCCACAACCGACGGAGTCGTTCGGTCTCCCTCCTGATTGGGAATAACAACCGGCTGTCCCGATTCCATAACGGCCACAACCGAGTTGGTAGTGCCCAGGTCTATTCCAATTATTTTACCCATTTACTGGTTCCTCCTATTCTATTCAGTTGCTCATACCAGGGAGTTATTCCCTGCGTATTCTACCAGGGTAATACCTGAGTGAGATTGTGTCAAGTAATCTGACTGCATTCGCCTTATGCTTCTCTGCCATTTTCACCCTTTTCCCGATCATCTTCTTATTACCACCCCCTGAGTAAGATTTTATATGGCGCGACATATCCCCGCTCAGTGAGATTTCAGATGGCGCGATTCGGGCACTTGACTTGGCGGAGAGGTAAGTATATATTCCACAACCTTGAGCCGGGCATAGCCCGGCGCCGCGATTAGAGGAGGATTGCAAGATGGCCGAAGTTGACCTGAAGAACAAAGAAAACGTACCCGGTAAGTGGTACGTCGACGAAAACTGTATCGGATGCGATTCCTGCATCTCAATAGCGCCGGACCATTTTGTCATGGATGAAGACGGAGAATACGCCTATGTCCACAAGCAGCCGGAGACGGACGAAGAGGAGCAGGCCTGCCAGGACGCCATGGAATCGTGCCCCAGCGAAGCCATCGGTGACGACGGGGAATAAGCTAAGCACCGCAGCGTACGTTCCCTATCCAGTTATAGTGTAGCCGCTAATCGGACGGCCCGGGATCTTTCTTTCCCGGGCCGCTTTATTTAGTGGAAACATAGGTGTAACATATCTTTTGCCGACCTTGAAGCCCGTCGGGAGCGAGTGGAGATTTCTATATGCGCCGAATCCTGTTGGCAAGTCTGATCGTGGCGTTGCTTCTACCGGCAGCCGCCCTGGCGCGACCTAAGGCGCCCGCCCCCCAACAATCCATGCGCTTCGGAATCCGGGTTACGCCCGGGGAGTGGTCCGCTACCGTGGAAGCCCTGCGCAAGCATCCGGCCGCCCCGGATAATCCCCTTTGGGTATTTCTTTCCATCCCCAAGGAGTGGGCTGCCGCCCCCGATTGGGCCTCACTGGACGACACGACGCGGGCAATCGGAACCGCTCACGCGAACCTCGGCATCTGCACACAGTTGCCCGGCGCCCCGGGAACGCAGGGCGTTTTATCTTACCTGGCATCTCTCTCCGAGCATGCCGCCGGACACGCCAAGATCCTGGGACTCTCCATGACCAAGTCCCAGTTCTCAAAGATTCTACAGGGGAACCCCAACAAGTTGGCGCTTGCCCTCAAGGAGATGACGGTGGCTCTACGAGGCGGCAGCCATGCAACCATCCTTATCGGTGAAGTAAAAACGGAGGACCTTCCACTAATGACCCCCCTCTACGCCAGGCATTTCAGGGCTTACGTGGAGGGTTACTCCTCAGTGGCAACCGATCCTACCGGCGCCCCCTCGGAAAAGGTCGTGCGTTACCTCGAATCCTACCACCTCGGAGCGCCGTTACTCCTGCACCTGCCAAAGACGAAGAGCCCTATAGGCGCGGATTTGCTCGTGTTGCTGGCCGCGTCGCGCAACGCAACCTTTACCGACATAGGGCCCGTTAACGTGGAGGCCGTCTGGACGGCCCTTTTGAACCTGAGGGCGTGCCTGTCGCCTCAAATGGCGCCCGGCTACGTGACGCAGGCCACCTCGATTAAGGACAAAAACGGTCCGCGGCCCGACATCGGAATCATCAACCTTCTCGACGGAACCACCATGGTTCAAGGCATGGTTCTCGTACCGAGGACGACCGGCTCGAAGGCTGCGGAGCTTTCCATCCACCTGCCAACCGCGGACGTGGCGAATCCCGTGGCCTATCCTCTTCCCTTCGGCGATAAAATTGAACTCGGATACACGGCCAATCGGAAGAAGCATGAAACAATCCTCAAGGTTCCGTGGAAGGGCAAGGCACTGGTAGTGCTCTTCAGCCGCCTCAAGACCGGTACGGTGGGAGAAAGCCGGGTGTTGGTTTCAACGACCTTCAGGATACCGGTAGCGGTTATCCTCGCAAGACACCAAGCGCTCCAGAAACCGCAGGAGATATTTCTCAACAACTACAAGCGCGCGGCGATCGTTAGCTACCACTTTAAACTTGCGGGAAGTGGTGGAAGCCTGGACGTAACCTTCAAAAACACCTTTCTTTTTGAGAAGGGTACGGGTGCGAGGTGGGTCCAGAACGAACTCCTTATCAACGGCGTCAAGTGGAGGGGGAAGAAACTGCCCCAACTGCCCATCATCGAGGTCTCCAAGGTCAACACCCTGCCCCTTGCCCTCACGCTCGGGCGAGACTACAAATACAGGTACGTCAAAGAAAGTCGGATCGGCGACCACGACTGCTACGTAATCGCCTTCACACCCCTTGCCAACGCTAAGGGGAGCTTTTATTCGGGAAGGGTGTGGATAGACAAAAACACCTACGCCAAGATACGAATGACCGTAAAGCAGTCCGGCCTTGAAGCGCCGCTAGTGAGCAACGAGGAAACCGACACCTACGCTCCCTTCCACTCGGGTGAAGGAAGAACATTTTGGCTGCTCTTCAAGGTCAAGGGCCAGCAGATTCTTTCCATTGGTGGAAGAAACGTGATCGCCGAGCGCGGGATCGTCTTCGGAAAACCGGTGCTGAACGAGAAGAGTTTCCAGGAGGATGTGACCAGAGCCGAGGCCTCTGATAAGCCCATCTTGCAGGAAACCCCCAAAGGACTGCGTTACCTCGAAAAGCAGAAGAACGGAACGCGCAAGCTCATGATGGAGTCAAAGACGAGCCGCCTGGCCGCAGCGGGAGGCTTCTACTACGATAAAAGCCTGGATTTTCCACTGCCCATCGTCGGCGTCAACTACTTCAACTACAACTGGCGCAAGACGGGTACTCAGATCAATCTTCTCGTCGGCGGCGCCGTGAACACCCTGACCGTCGCGAAGGTGAATCTCTTGCCGAAGTTTGACGGAAGTCTCAACGCGGCGCTCTTCGCAATACCCTTCGAGAATCGCTTCTACCTCCATGGAAAAGAGGACAAGAGCCGGCGCGTGAAAGTCTTGAGAGAGTATGCCGCCTGCGGGCTCGGATGGCGTTTTAACCAACTCTCCAAACTTTCTCTGAACCTTGGCGCGACCTACTACGGTTTTTCCCGCGCCAAGGAAACGGCTGGCGTCTTTCGTCTGCCAAAGGACCATACGGACGTGTCGGCCGGGCTCTCGTACGACTTTTCGTGGAGAGGATGGTCGGCCGACGCCTCCTACAAGGGACACAAGCGAACCGACTGGAAGCCCTGGGGTGTGCCGGGGCGCCACCTTGACGTCAATCGTTTCAAGGAATACGGGCTATGGAACGCCTCCTTCAGCAAGAGTTTCTACCTGCCCTACTTCCAGGATATAACGGCCAAGGTTGTGTGGATGGACGGGCGGAATCTGGACCGTTTCAGCCGCTACGGTTTCACCTACCTCGGCGTCCATTCCCTTGCCGGTTTCACCGGGAGCGGCGTTCGCTTCGACCGGGGGGTTATAGCCTCTCTCGTGTACCAGTTCAACCTGGCCAACATCATCAGGTTCGGCCTTACCGCTCAACACGCCAGGGTTCAGCCACGGCGCGAAAACGACCTCTGGCAAAACCACACCGGCTTAAAATTAAACGCCGGTGTTACGGGGCCGTGGAATACCTACTGGACACTGGATTTCGGCTACGCGCTCAAGAGCGATCTGAAACCGGTCGAACACGATTACACCGCCGCCCTGTTGGTCATAAAACTATGGTAAGCAGGGAGGCAGTAGGGGCACGGCGTGCCGTGCCCACTCATGGTTTGCCGCGGCGTGCCGTGCCCACTCATGGTTTGCCGCGGCGTGCACCGCACAGGCAGTAGCAGATCGACCTTTTGTTAAACGTCATGAAGGTTTCGCCAACCCGCCCCGTTATGTAAGGGAGCCTACCGGTGGACGACAAAAGCAAAAAGAACGCTCGAGGACAAACCTTTCCGTGCCCAAAGTGTGGAGGGGAACTGAAGTGGGATCCCGCCCACCGGGAGGTGCGCCGTCCCCACTGTTCATCGCTCATAGCCGTTCCCGCTAAGGAAGATTTCGAGGCCCGGGAGCGCGACCTCACGGCCTTCAACACCAGCTATCTTTCCGGTTTCGGCGTTCTCAGTGCCGACATGCCGCTCAAGCAGGTCTACCTCATCGCCAAGGCCGACATGGAAGCCTGCCAGCGTAAACGCTGCTCCGGCGATGTCCCGGGCGATACGCAACGCGACCTGAGGGTAAACACCACCTTCTCCGAACAGACCTTCAAGCACCTTCTCTGTCCCCTCTGGGTCGGCTCCTTCAAGTACAAGGGCAATGTTTTTCCCTTCGTAGTCAACGGACAGACGGGAAAGCTCTACGGCAGAAAACCTTGGTCGCGGATAAAGATAAGCGCGGCCCTTTTACTCTGTGCATTCCTGCTATTCCTGTTCTACTGGTTCTTCTTGCGGGGCGCTTGATGGAGGCCGGCCGAAGGGCGCTCGTCCGTCTGCCTAACTGGATCGGCGACCTTCTCTTCTGCACACCGGCCCTATCGGCGTTGAAAGCCAGCCACCCAGGGCTGCACCTTACAGCCCTGGCAAAGGCGAAGGTGCTGGCCGCCGCCGAGGCGCTGCCGTTCTTCGATGAGGTCCGAACGCTGCGCGGAACGGGTATCGCTGGCACGCTCCACGAGGCGAGGGCTCTGTCCGGGGAACGCTTCGACTCGGCGATAGTCTTCCCAAAGGGCTTTCGCGAGGCGCTCTTGGTCCGTCTGGCCGGGATTCCGGTCAGGATTGGGCTGGACACGGACCACCGCCGCTTTCTCCTCAGCCACCCGGTGGCTTTTAGCGGAAAGGACTGGAAAGCCCACCACGTGAAGCAATTCGCCAAAGTTCTCGAACCGCTCGGCATAAAACTCGGAAACGAAGGATTGACGCTTCCCGTCTCCGCGGAGTGGAGAAACGAAGCGCGGCGGCTTCTCTCGGGAGCCGGAGTTGTTGAACCCTTTGTTGTATTTCACACAACGGCCAGCAAAGCGGAGCGCGCCTGGCACTCCGAACGCTTCGGAGAAATGGCTGCACGACTTGAGAGAGAGACCAACTTGCGTCCGGTCCTGCTTGGAACACGGGCCGAGCGCCATCTTCACGAGGGCTTCGTTGCCCGTTGTCCCTCCGCCGTGGATCTTGCCGGTGAGACAACCTTTGGGGGAATGGTTGCCCTGATCGCGAAGAGCGCCCTCTTCGTAGGCAACGATTCAGGGCCGATGCACGTCGCCGCTGCCGTGGAAACACCGCTTGTTGCCATCTTCGGCCCAGGCGCACCGGTCAAAACCGCCCCCTATACCTCCAAGGTTCCATTCCGCGTTGTCTACGCCGACCTCCCCTGCTCACCCTGCCGCCAGTCATTCTGGAAAGACTGCTCGCCCACTCCATCCGGCAAACCTCCCTGCCTTGAAGCCGTCTCCTCCAGCGCGGTTTTCAGAGCGTGCCTGGAAGTCCTGAAAAGGAATTCCAGTTAGTAGCCCGTAAATCATGATGTGGCCGGCGAACGGGCCGCCCCCCGGGCTCAGAGAGCTTTCTCGAACGACTGGAGAAGGTACTTGAACGCCCGCTCAAGAAGCAAAAGCCCGGCCCGAAGAAGAAAAATGAGGAGAGATAAGTATTCTGGCTCCAGAACTCCAGTCAGCCCTAAATCTGGTCATTCAAGAGTTTGTAGTGTATATGACCAATTACTCTCCTGGCTGGGTGCTCTCCCATCTTAGTCAGCATTTGATATATCCTCCACGTAAGTCACTTTCATATTAGCCTCAGAAACATCGTCAGTAAAGTATATGGAAAAGTCTGCATCAGAACAGTCATCAACCTTAAACCAAATATACTTATCCCCGGTAGCTTCAGACTTAGAGTCAGTCCAATATACGTTGTGACTATTAGAACGGCTACTATCATACACATAGACCACATAGTCAGCATTAGAAATATCATCTACAACACATACAGTAGACGCCCAGGACACCACAGAGAAAAACAAAGCTATAGTTAGGATGAGGGCCAATTTTCTAAACATCTCTATACCTCCTTTCGACTCAATAATACCCTGTCCCAGTCAAAAATTAAAGCACAACCCTACTAGTGAACTGGAACAGTATTAGCTTATAATGTGTTACATTTTATGCTAACCTGCGTGTCAAAAGACACTTTTGTCAAAAGACACTTTAAAATGAGTCTTAGGGGACATCCAGATTCCCGCACTGGAGAAAGGAGCCTGGCCGGGTCACACTTGAGTCTTGGAAGCAGCAATTCTCAAGGAGGTGACAGGTGGCCAAGCTCCGGAAAGAGGATGTCATGGCGGCAGCGAAAATGAAAGAGGTAGGGTTCAGTGTCAGGAGCCTTGCCGGAAAGTTTGGAGTGGATGAAAGCACGCTCCGGTACCGGTTGGTGTAGCTCAAGGGGCTTCCCGAGGCGTCGTAGGCGACCTTCGCTATGCGCTTTCCCGTAGCGTCGTAGAAGTATTTCCCGACAAGCGCGTTCGTATCAATGCGCGCGGCACTGATGCGGTGGTTGAGTTCATCGTAATCGTAGGTGTACGTCCCGTCGTCCACGAGGTTGCCGTTGGCGTCGTAAACCATGGTGTCGTCGGTTCGTCTGATCCCGGTCTGCACGCCGCCTATCCTTCCGCCGCGCGTTACCGTGGAGAGCCGGTTGTCGGGACCCGAGGAGTCCGTCCCGATCGTCGCGCTGAAGACCACCCCCTTGCCGTCATTCCGGCTTGTCCGGAATCCGACGGCAGGCTCGCAAAAGATCTCTTTTGCCGTATTGCAAGATGTGACCCCATGTTTCATTCTTTAGAATCATTAGCGCTTCACTCTTTCTTCTTGACTGAATCGCCCTGGTCAAACCA
>CAZIBS010000068.1:0-12954 GCA_964537405.1 uncultured Thermoanaerobaculia bacterium
CTCCAGCCATTCTTTGGAGCCATTTATGCCGCTTTAACCGCCCGTAAGCTCGGCCAACCCCTCCAATTTCGCTTCCAATGCTCCACCGGGGAACTTCTTTCGCACCCATCTCGGAATTAGGGGGAGAGCCAAAGCTTGACCGTAAGGATTAAGTCGGGTACTATTCCCTCTTTGTTTTCAGAGGGAATAGTGCGCTATTTTGAACCGGTATTCAGACCTCCTTCGGAAGCCGACAGCTTAATCCTCCAGGTTACGGTTGGATGTTCCTACGGAAAGTGTGTCTTCTGCGCCATGTACCGCAACAAGAGCTACTTCGTAAGGCCCCTGAAGGAACTTCTGGGCGAAATACGGGAAGCGGCGACGGGGTGGCCCGGTTGCCCGAGGGTCTTTCTCGGGGACGGCGACGCTCTGGCGGCTCCGACCGGCCTACTGCTGGAGATACTTGAGGAGCTTAATCGCTCCTTTCCCCGTCTTCGCCGTGTTTCGCTCTACGCTACGGCGATAAATCTCCTTGAAAAGAGCGCCGAAGAACTCCATTGTCTCCGGCAGGCCGGTTTAACTCTCTTTTACCTTGGGTTGGAGTCGGGCAGCGCAAAAGTTCTCAGGGCGATGGGCAAAGGCGTCACTCCCGAAGAGTCGACAAAGGCGGTGCTTAAAGGGCGCGAGGCTTCTCTTAATGCTTCCGTCATGGTACTACTTGGCCTGGGAGGCGTGAAGGATTGGGAAGAGCACGCCGTACTTACGGCGGAAGTATGCAGCGCGATGCAGCCGGAGTACCTGTCGGCTTTGACGTGGCGTCCGGTCAAAGAGGCGCCGCTCTACAGGAGAATAGAAAAAGGTATGTTCACCGTGCCCGGAGACAGCGGAATTCTTCGGGAACTCAAGGTTCTTATCTCGAAGTTATCCTTGCGCGATACCGTTTTCAGGGCAAACCACGCTTCCAATCCACTGCCCATTGGAGGGCGCCTCTCGAGAGATCGGGATAGATTGCTGGACGTTGTAGCGGCGGCTGAGCAAGGTCTTCTTAACCTGCAACCGGATTGTCTAAGGGGAGTGTAATGGGAATATCGCGTTTGAAAGGTTCTCCGGCACAGATGGCCCGTTCCATCCTGACCGGCATGCCGGGCGAGAAAGGGCCGCGCTCCTCGTTTGTGGCGCGTCACCGGAGGAAGACCCCGGCTCTTCGTCTTGCAATCCTTGGCGCCTTTCTTGTTGCTTCAACCGGTATTATCGTCATGGCAGGCGGTGTTTTTCGCACGCTCCAGGACAAAGCCCTAAGCGACCTTGCAAAGAACCGATCAAACTTTCGTGGAATAGTAGACATTTACAGGGCAAATGCTTTGGAGGTTAAACAGGTCAACCGCTTGCCCTTCGAAGAGGCCTTGCGCGAGACGATTCATGCACCGGACGTCAACCCCGAAGTTGCCGCGCACGCCGCGAGCGTGCTCGCGTTCCAACTCGCCAACGAGGGGAAAATGAAGGAGGCTCATGCCCTCGCAACCTCACTGGGCTTCGTTACTCACTGGAGGGTTATCGGTCCCTTTGACGATGATAACAAGGTTGGTTACGACTCCAAGTATCCACCGGAAAATAAACTCGAATACGAAGGCTCATACATGGGAAAGGGACACCAGGTTTCCTGGCGGGCCGCGCCCTCCCAATTGACGTGGGGCATCGTTCCCATGGGGCAGTTGATCGATCCGGCCGAGAAGGTGGTCGGGTACGCGATGAGCTTCGTCAGGGTCGGCCGGAAAACCCCTTGCGTAATCCGAGGCGGCTACAACGAGGCCTACAAACTCTGGGTCGATGGTGAAGAGGTTGGAGGCCGAAAGATCTACAACGGCCTGGCCTTCGACCAATACGCGGATAGCTGCACGCTGAGAAAGGGGTGGAACATAATCCTCGTCAAGCTCTGCAACCAGAGTGGCGGCTGGAACTTCGAAATGCGGCTCACCGACTCAACGGGAAGGGCGCTGCAAGGGATTCAGGATACGAACGACCCGCGGGTGGTGAAGGAGAAGCTGGCGAGCATCCTCTTCAAGGATGGTTCTCCCGAAAAAAAGTACACCTTTGATGATCCCGAAGCGGTGCTGAAAGCGGCGGCGAAAAAAAGCAAGTTGCCGGGCGATGAGGAAACATACGGCCTTTACACCTCTTTTCTACAGACCTTTGACCGGGTGGATCCCAAGAATGTGGATATTTTAAAGAAAGCAGCCGAGGAAGCGGGCAATAATCCCGCATACTGGCTCGCACTTTCGAGAGCGGAGCAGGACCACAACAAACGTAGAGACGCCGCCGCGAAGGCCCTGAAGGTTTCTCCCGACTACGTTCCGGCCTTGCTCGACATGGCGGACTACTATTCCCAACGCGGAATGACCTACGCCGCCCTTCCCTATCTTCAACGTGCCGTAAAAGCCGCTCCTTCGGATCCCATAACGGCCTCCTCGCTCTACGGTCTGCAACTGGAAGGCGTCTCCGACGCAATAGCGTTCAGAAAGTTAGCTAAGCTCTACCGTGCGGCGCCGGATTGCTACCCGGTCCGGGAAACCTACTTCGAAGCGTTGAATGATATGGATCGCTACAATCTTGCCGATGAGGTGTCCAGGCGGATATGGCGGAATAATCTTGAGAATCCTACCGCCTGGAGCATGGTATTATCGGAACTGATCGGGAACGGCAAGGAAAATGAAACCGTCAACATGTTTAAGGCCATGGTTAAGCGTTTTCCGCTGCACCAGGCGGTCTTTTACAGATTCGCTTCTTATCTTCTAAAATTTAACAGGCCGGTGGCGGCGGAGGCGGTTATCAAGCCGGTTCTTGACTGGGCCCCCGACTGGCCCGGCGGCCACGAACTGCTCGGAGACATCCTGGACGCCCGGGGAAAGGTAAAAAGCGCCCTCGAAGAATACAAGACCGCTTTGCTTCTGAAACCCCAGTTAGTGATGGTAAGGAGAAAAGTAGCCTTTCTGAGTCCCGAAAAGAAGGGTTTCGAGAGCAACTACAGGGTCCCGGCAAAGGAAGTGCCCTCGGACTTGAGCGGTAACGAGGGCCAGCAAGCCGTTGTTCTCCTGGATAACACGGTGGTTAAAGTACAGACGAACGGCATGGCCAGCCGATACGTACAGCGCGTAATCCAGGTCTTGAAAGCCGGCGCCGCCCAACAGCTTCAGTACATTCCTATCTCCTTCGACCCGGACAGGCAGGAGGTAAAAGTACTGGGAGCCTACATCATCAAGCCGGACGGCAGCAAGGTTCACGCAAACACGGGAGTGACGGATTACCTCTCGGACCCGCAGTTCCGGCTATACTACAGGAACCGAAACCTAGTCCTTTCCTTTCCCTCGCTTAAGGCGGGAGACAGGATTTGGATAGAATACAAGATCTCGGACGTGGGACAATCAAACCAATACGGCATGTATTTCGGGGATCTGGTGCTTTTCGGCGGTGTGATGCCGGTTTTGGAGAAGGAGTACACGCTGATACTGCCGAAGGCCTTCCCGCTCTACTTCCACTCCGAGAAGCTCAATGTTTCCCCGATGGAGGTCTCCATCGGAAAGCGTAAAATTTACCGCTGGGTTGCCCGCAACTTAACGCGCATTGGGCCCGAGCCGAATATGCCAGGGATGACAGACTTGGTGCCCTACCTTCACGTTTCCACCTTCAAAACGTGGGACGCCATGGGGTCTTGGTACGCGGGCTTCATCAAGGACCAGTGGGTGCCTACCCGGGAAATGAAGGCCCTGGTAAAAAGACTTACCAAGGGCGCCAAGAACGATACGGCCAGGGTTGAAGCCATACATCGATGGGTTGTGCAGAAAACCAGGTACGTCGGGCTGGAGTTCGGTGTCCATGGAATACGACCCTACAAGGTTCGCCAGATCTTTGCGCGCCGCTTCGGGGACTGCAAGGACAAGGCTCTTCTCATGGCGGTCATGTTGAGAGAAGCTGGCCTTGACGCGGCTATTGTCCTGGTTCGGATTCGCTCCCTGGGCGCCGTGTATCCCGAACCGGCTTCCCTCGCCATCTTCAACCACGCCATCTGTTACGTTCCCGAATTGCATCTCTTTCTGGACGGAACGGCCGAATACTCCGGCGCCACCGAGTTACCCTACCAGGACCAGGATGTCTGGGTCCAGGTCGTCTGGCCCGACGGGCGCACGAAGCGCATGAAAACGCCGGTGGACAAGCCGGGAGACGATACCTACAAGGCTAAATACGACCTCTCTGTTTCTAAGGACAGCCAGGACGCGGCCGTAAGCTGCGACATAGTTGTCAAGGGCGTCGAGTGCGCGTGGATACGGCAGAGGTACCATGACGCGGGAAGGCGCAGGGAAATGCTGCAAAAGGATCTTTCCGGGACCTTCCCCGGAACGCACCTCACCTCGGCCAGTGGGAAAGGCATCCTGACGCTGAAAACGCCCGTTCGCATCTCTTTCAAGGGTACGCTGGGACAGGTGGCGAGACCGGACGGAAGCGGACGGGTCAGCCTGCCAACGTGGATGGGACACCTTAAAATGTCCTCTTCAATGGCTTCATTGGACAAGCGCACCTATCCGGTTGTGCTCGACTACCCCTGGAGCCAGAGCTACGACGTTACCTACCATCTGCCACCCGGCGCCGTAGCCAAGGCACCTCCCCTCCTTGATTTAAAAAGCCCTTTCGGGGCCATCGAACGCAAGGTGGAGAGCCGTAAAGGCGTCCTCAGAGTGGTTACGGAGGTAAGGCTTGACGTCACCCGGGTCGCGACCCGGGACTACGCGGCTTTCAAAAACTTTTGCCAGTCCGTAGACAGCGCACTTGGTCAACACATAACGGTCGATTTCGGAGGAGGTCAGCCATGATATACTCGCGGTTAAAGGCGACTACCGGTAGAATGCTGGCGATCACCGTCGTCTCGGTCCTCCTGTGCACTTCCATTTTTGCCTCGCTCTCCAGTGTCCATCCGGAAAGTCGGATGAAGAGAAGTGGAGGTTCCAGTCCGGAAACGAGGAATTTTCCGCAAGGTCAAGGAGAGCAAGGGATTACGCGGAGGCGTGCATTTGGTGCGTCGCACAAGCAAACCCGCGGCTCGACACAGAAATTGCGGACAAGGGCTGTTCCCGGACGGAAACTCTCTGAGGGTTGGCAGAGCCTCGTGAGCGGTGATCAATCACCCGCCCAACTGGAAAAGATCTTCAAGGCTGAGCTTGGGACCAATCCAAAGAACGCGGAGGCCACCGTGGGCCTCACCTACGTTCAGGAAATCCGCGGAGAGAGGGAGCAATCGCTCGTAACGGCCCTTGAAGGCCTGCGGAACAATCCGGGCAGCCCCATGGCCTTCCTTCTTGAAGATTTCCTTGGAAACGACGCCACCTTCAACGACGTGACGACAACACTCGTCAGAGACAGCCTTGCCTCTTTTGACCGGGATCGCGCCATGGATCCGCTGGTTCGCCTTGTCCTCAGGTGGTTTGCTTACAACCTGGCCTTGAGGAGCGGCGACCAGGTACGGAGGCGCTCGGCCTTTAAAAACACGGGTTTCGTTCCCGGCGCCTACTTCTCCGCCCCGGAGACCACCCTAACGAGGCTTGCTTTCCTCAAAAGCGAATCGGTAGAGCACGGACACCTCAAGGATATCAAGTGGAACTACTCGTCGCTGGACGGGACGTTGGCCAGGCCGCCTCTCTACAGAATGTGGAACGAAGGCGAATCCAACTACTACATTCTTCTCCCCTTTGAGGTGGACAGGCGGGAGGAAGCGCTTCTTTACTTCAATACCGACAGCAGTTTTAAAGTCATCCTGGATGACCGGCAACTCGCGGAAAATAACATTTTCGACTCCCAGGCTTGTCCGACAAGGCTGCGCAAGGTACTGCTCAGAAGGGGACGCCACAGGTTGCTTGTAAAACTTCACGCGGGCAGCACCGGAGCGGGTATACACATTGCCCTCCTGACCACGGAAGGCGAGCCCCTGAAGGTTCACTGGCTCACTACCGGAAAAACACCTCCCGGCGGACGTACCGCGGGTTTCAAGGACGAGAAGAGCGCCATCGTTTCACCGCTTAAAAAACTCTCCGTCAATGGACCCGAAAGAGAGGGGCTGGAGGGGCTGTGGTTGAGGTGGCTTGGGGACGACGCAAGGGGACGCCTCAAACTGGAAGACGCTTCGCGCAAGACGCCAAAGGGTCTGCTCTGGAATTACCTTGTAGCCCGGGCATACCTCTTTGAATCGGGGGACCTACCCTCCAAGATCGCCGAGAGTCGCGCCGAAAGCGCCGTAGACCGCGTCCTGAAGGTTGCTCCGAAGGCGCCGATGATCCTCTATTTCCAAGCCTTCCTGAAGGGAGACAACTCTGATTCCGACCAGAATCTCGTCATTCTGAAGAAGCTTACCAGGAATGTTCCATCGGATCCCAGGTGGTTCCTGACGCTGGCCCGTCTTGAGGATAACCTGGGGTGGGACGGCCAAGCGCGAAAGGTGTTGGAGGAGGCTTCGGCTTACCATCCGGAGTGCGCGAGCGTGGAGTACGGCTGGATACGTCTCCTTCAAGGCATAGGGGACAGAAACGGAGAGAAGAGGGCCATCCAACGCCTGCAAAAGCTCAAAGATGACTCCGGCGAGTGGGAAACCTATTACCGGGAAACCCACGACTGGCATGCACTCAAAACCTTGCTCAATAAGGAGCTGCGGCGCAACGGCGACCGCGACCTCGTTTATGATTACAAGCTGGCGGATGTCGCCATGAGGACCGGCAACTATTCCGAAGCCCGAAGGCGTTTTAAGAAACTGGTTAAACTGGAACCAAGATCCAAAACTATAGCTCTGCTCCTTGCAAGGGCTTGTTTTCTCCAGGGAGACGACAAGGCCGGCTTTGATGCGTGGAAAGCGTTGAAGAAGAGAATCCCAAGCGCTTTTAAGGTTGACCTGGCCCGTATTCTGCTCGGAGCGCCGCTGCCCTTCCAGGATAGGCGACTCAGCCTCGCAACGGTCCTCAGGGAAGACACCGCGAAAAAGCCCGATATGGCGCCTTCTTCGCTGCTCCTGGACCAGATGGCAATACGCATTGAACCTGACGGTTCTTCGATAGAACGTTACCACGGCATCGTCCGGATCAACGATAAAGCGGGCGTTAACAAGGAAGGCGAACAGAACCTGCCGGGCCAGATTGTCCTCTTGGTCAGAACCATCAAGCCTGACGGGAGAATCCTCGAGCCCGAGCAGATTACGGAGAAGAAGACGGCAAGCATGCCGGGCCTGGAACCGGGCGACCTTATCGAATATGAATACATTACCTTCAAACCCCCGAACCCGGTTAAGCCTAAGAGTTACCTGGCCGAGCAGGTCTATCTCTTTCAGGATATCGACAGGCCCTTCCACAGGACCGAACTTTACATGGAATACCCCAAATCGTTTTCCATGCGCTTCATTGAAGAACACCTGCCCTCGCCCGGCAAAAGGGGAATCAATGGGAACCTGGCGTGGGTGGACTGGAAGTACAGGAATATGCCGCGTCTTCCCCGCGAGCCCAACACGCCGGGCAGCCTCTTCTACACGCCATACACGGAGGCCGTAGGCGGCGTAACGTGGAAAAACCTCGCCCTCTACTTCAAGAACGGCATCAAGGGGGCCTTCCAAACAACCCCGGAGTTGGAGAAGGATTACTACGAGGCGGTTCACGGAGCGAAGACGAACAACGATAAGCTGAAGAAAATCATAAGCTACTCCATGGGCAGGATACAGGGAGAGGGCACCGCGAGCTGGAGGAACCCGACCGAATCGCTCCTTACCGGAAGGGGTAGCAGGATTCCTGTTGTTTGCGCATTCCTCAAACTGGCGCACATCCCCTTTAATATCCTGTTGGCGCAACCGGTCACGGAGAACCGGGATGCGCCGGGGTTCCCCCGGTTATCCAAATTTCACGTCCCGATTCTCGAAGTGAAAACCGGGGCTAAAACCCCCGCGCGTTTTTTTACGCTCACCAGCCCCTACCGCACGCCCGGTATACTCCCCCTTTCCTTACAAGGGGCACGGGCGCTCTCCCTTCTGTCCACAACGCCCTGGAAAGAGGTAACAACGCCTGTGGACACCGGTCCGTGGCAAAAAGCAAAAACGTACGGGACAAGAACCATCCTCCCCAACGGCGATGCCAGGATTGAATACAGAAGCACCCTGGATCCCGACACCTCGCAGTCCTTACGGTCGATGCTTAAAAAGCTAAATAAGGACCATATAAAGAAGGCGATGCAGAACGGGCTCTCAAGGAAATTCGGCAATATCGCTATCGAAAAGTTAAAGTTCAAGAACGAGACGGACCTTGCAAACCCCCTGGAATGGGACTTTACCATCCTGGTCCACGGATATGGAAGCGTTGCCGGAGGAGTGGTAACCATCCCGGATCCGCTGCCAGCCTTGAGACTGGTACGGGCTTTTGCCAGCCTGAACAAGCGCACGCTGCCCCTGACAACCGGGAGTCCCTTCTACACCGATGAAGAGATAACGATAGTATTGCCGCCCGGCGCCCGCACCGACTATACGCTTCCAAGCCTAACCATTGAATCCCCCTTCGGGAGATACAGCCTTACGGAAAAGAAGGGTGGTGGGCGCATAGTTATCCATCGAAAGTTCGCCTTGCCCTACCAGGTTATCCAACCAGATAGATACAGCGCTTTTGCCGCCTTCCTGCAGAAGATCGATTCCACGGAGTCCGGCCAGATGACCATTGAGATAAAACAGTAAAGAAACCGCTCCCGAGTCTTGGCAGGAGCGCGGGATTGTTTTAAACTGAAGGTGTTGAAGAGAGGTGGATATGGCACATCCCCTGAAAGACTTTGTTGCTCCCTACAAGAAGGGCGAAATAATCTTCAAAGAGGGAGACCCCGGGGCGGAGATGTACATAATTCAGCGGGGCAAGGTGGCCATATACAGGGTGTTGAAGGATGAAGCCGCCTTCCGTAGGATCTTCGAGAAGGGCGATTTTTTTGGGGAGATGAGCCTCCTGGAGGAATCTCCGCGTTCGGCAACGGCGGAGGTGGTCGAAGATTCCGAATTGATCGTCATCAACGGCGCGACCTTTCACCAGATGATTCAGAGCAACATTGAAATCGCCGTACGAATGCTCAGGAAACTCTCCATGCGCCTTCGCGAAACGACGGAAGAACTCGAAAGAGCCTTGAAATCCAGTGGAAAAACGCGCACTTTTGCTGATGAGACAACAGCGCCAAGCGTCGAAGAACCCTCCGAAGAAGAGGACAACCCCCCCGTGCTGGCCCAGTTTCTCGTTGAGGGCTCGTTGAGGGTTTTCAACCTTTACAAGGATGTCTCCCTCATTGGAAGGAAGGATCCCGTAACCGGCATAGTGCCGGACGTGGATCTAACCGATGAAGACGTCAAGCGCAGCGTCTCCAGGCGCCACGCGAAGCTCATACACAGCAATGGCGTTTTCTACATCGTGGAAGAGGTCGGGACGCTGAATGGCACCTTCATCAGCAACAAGCGTATTCCAACCGGCATCCTGACTCCGATAAAGTCCGGTACCCAGGTAGGCTTCGGAACACTCCGGTTGAAGTTCGTCGAGCAGGGCGGCGGTTAACGGTTCTCTTTTCGTGATCCTTCCGTAACGAGTGCGCTCAAGACCGAAAGGAGGTAGAGGGTGGATAAAGAAAAGGTGCTCTACGAAGAGAGGGGCCCTATCGCCCTCCTGACGATAAACCGGCCGGAAAAACTCAACGCCCTTAACAGGGCCACCCTGGAGGAGCTGGGCATTGTTGTGGGCCGGGCCGAGGAGTCCGAAGCGGTCGCCGTGGTAGTTATCACCGGCGCCGGTGACAAAGCCTTCGTAGCCGGGGCGGATATCGGCGAGATCGCCTCTCTGGACGCCCTATCCGGCCGCTCCTTCGCCCTCTTCGGCCAGGCTCTCTACCGCAGGATTGAACTCCTTTCCAAGCCGGTTATAGCGGCGGTGAACGGCTTTGCCCTGGGAGGCGGTTGCGAACTATCAATGGCGTGCCACCTGAGGGTTGCCTCCGAGAACGCCAGGTTCGGACAACCCGAGGTAAAACTGGGTATCATCCCCGGCTACGGAGGCACGCAGAGACTACCCAGGCTTGTAGGCAAGGGACCCGCCCTTGAATTGCTCCTGACCGGTGGAATGATAGACGCCAAGAGGGCCTACGAACTTGGTCTCGTTAACGCCGTCGTCCCGGAGGGCAAAGCAGTTGAGAAAGCCATGGAACTCGCGGAGAAGATATCCAGGCAGAGCCCCCTTGGCATCAGGGCCTGCGTGGAGGCGGTGCAGACCGGCCTGGACATGCCGGTGGAGGAAGGCTGCTATCTTGAAGCCACCCTCTTCGGCCTCTGCTGCGCTTCCGAGGACATGAAAGAGGGTACGGGCGCCTTTATGGAAAAGAGGAAACCCGTCTTCAAGAGGCGGTAGTCCAAAGCGACCAAGGGTAGCACCATTTTCACGATGACTCACCAACAAGAGGCCGGGGAGCAAGTACCAGGGGAAGGTATTTGCACGCGGTTCGGCCTCTTGTTAAAGGTTATGGTAGATTCGCTGTAAGAGAGGTGTTCGTCACATGCATTCCAGAGAAATCCCCTGGATCTATGACTGGAACAAGGCAGACGAAGAGGCCGGCAAGGCACTGGAAGCGCGCCAGGTAAAGTTGAACGACGAAACCCTTCGCGACGGTCTTCAGTCCCCCTCCGCGAAGGTCCCGCCGGTGGAAGCCAAGGTGGAACTCCTGCACATTCTGGTGAAACTGGGGGTTACCGCCCTGGATATCGGTTTCCCCGCCGCCGGTCCCAGGCTTCTTGAAGACTCGGTTCTCCTCGCCGGGGAGATAGCTGAAAAAAAACTTCCTCTTTACCCCAATTGCGCCGCCCGTACAGTGCTCGAAGACGTACAAGCCATAGAGGAAGTATCGGAGCGCGCCGGCATGGCCGTCGAGGTAGCCGCTTTCCTCGGTTCCAGTCCGGTCAGGATGTACGTGGAAGGGTGGGACCTGCCATACCTTCTCAAGCGCGTCAGGGAGACCGTCGCCGAGGCGGTGCGTGCCGGGCTGCCCGTCATGTTCGTGATGGAAGATACGACGCGGACCCACCCGCAAGTTCTTCACCAGATATTTACCGCCGCGATAGAGTACGGCGCCCGCAGGATTTGCGCCGCGGATACCGTGGGTTTCTCAACGCCGGCGGGCGCGGAGAGGGTGATCGGCTTTCTCAAAGAGTTGATCAAACAAAGCGGCGAGGCGGTAGAGATAGACTGGCACGGTCACACGGACAGAGCGCTCGCTCTGGCGTGCACTCTCGCGGCCTTCGAAGCCGGCGCGGACCGTCTTCACGCCTCGGCGCTTGGGCTCGGAGAGCGCGTCGGAAATACTCCGCTCGATCTGCTGATGGTGAACCTCAAGATAATGGGCTTGTGGAAGCACGACGTATATCCTTTAAAAGAATATGTTGAATGGGCGGAACGCTCCATGGGCGCCTCCATTCCCAAGAACTACCCGGTTTTCGGAAAAAACGCTTTCAGAACGGGGACCGGCGTTCACGCCGCCGCTCTTGCCAAGGCAAAGAGCAAAGGTGATCCCAAACTCGTTGACCTCGTCTACTCCGCCGTACCAGCGTCGTGGTGGGACAAGAAACAGTCGATAGAGATAGGACCGATGTCCGGATTCGCCAATGTTCAGGGCTGGTTGAAACAACATGGTGAAGAAATTACCGGCGAGAAGGTGGATCTCTTAAAGAAATCGGCAAAGGAAGCCAAGGGAGTGCTCTCCGAAGGAGAGATTCGCAGGGTTCTTGAAGGAATAAAGAAGGCATGAGCAGGCTGAGAACGCGTAAGGAGTGGGAGGCATTCCTGGAAGAACTCAAGGTGGGCCTACTGAAGATGGGGATAGACTACCGTGAGACGTCAATGATACGGACACCAGGCGCCCTCTGCTCTGTGAAGGGCAAGAAGGTTGTCATCGTTAATCGCCGGTTGGAAGCCAGCGAAAAAGCCGCGCTCGTGAAGCGCGAGGTTGTCGGCAGCGATACCGAACAATTCTTTCTTAAGCCGGAAGTGAGGGATTTCCTTGGCAAATGAATCCTTGACCACCGTCCACATTGGGGAGTACATGGTCGCCTCCGCCGGGACACTGGTTGTTTACGGATTGGGTTCGTGCGTGGCTCTGCTTCTCTTCGACCGGGAGAGGGAGATCGGCGGCATGGCCCACGTTCTCCTGCCGGGTCCACGACCTAGACATGACGAGAGCAACGATCTTCCGGCCAAGTATGGAACAGAGGCCATCTCTTCCCTTTCGGCGGCCCTCTGCGAACAAGGCGCCGTTCATTCGGCGCTGCGCTCCGCCCTCATAGGAGGTGCCCGCCTTTTCAGGGCCGATCAGGAGGTCGACAACGGTATCGGCCCAAGAAACGTTGCCGCCCTACGTGCGGCGCTCTTGGAAGCCGGTCACGCCATCGTGGCGGAGGAGGTCGGCGGAAACGCCGGCCGCACCATATACTTCGGTCTCCCCCGCTGCACGATGGAAGTCAAGACTCTCGCCGGAGGACGGCGAAGCGTACCCACGAATGACTGATAAAGAATCCCTAACGGGACACACACAGCCACGGCGGCAAGATGGTTGCGGCTCATGTTACAAGAAATCCTCTATGAAATATCATAAATAGTTGCATCGACGGGTGGTCAGCATCTGCTCGTTGGTACGGATCTTCCGGCGGCCGAAATAGTGTAACTAATTGATATATGGAGTTAGGCTAATCTTGAACAGTTGGATTTTGTAAGTCCTTGAGAATCAGTGTGATACAAAAATAAGAAACCGGCATGGCCTGCCTGCAGCAGGCAGGCACCATGCGGGGGTGTCTGTATGGGGTTGGCAAAAGGGGCGGTTATGCAACCGGATTTAAGTGGCTGTATCGACCGTGGGGCTTAGCAGGCTGCTGAAAAACTCTCCATAGGTCGCGTTGCCTGTGCC
>CAZIBS010000069.1:0-12627 GCA_964537405.1 uncultured Thermoanaerobaculia bacterium
GGACGATCGCGGTCGGGCATCGCACAGGCAGGCGCAGGCAGGGCTTGTCCGGAATCCAACCATCCGATTCCGGTCTCGCTTTGCTCGCCGGAATGACGGGACAGGGAAAAACGGCACTGCCTCCAATCCACGTTCTACTCTTCCAGCGTTTCCCTGATCTCCTTGGGCGCGTTCTTCCGGGAGAGTTCTTCCCTGAGCCAAGCCGCGGCTTCGCTCGAAAAGGTCACGGAACCAAGGCGGTAGTTTTCGAAGGCCTCGTAGGCAAGGGGGACGACGCTCTTGGTGATTTTTGCTACAACCTTTGCATATTGGCGTATCTCCCACTGGGCATGCGGGTGGAGGCGCAACTGAAGGAAGTGGAAGAGGTTGTTGAGGTCCATCTGCCAGTACCACTCAGTGTAGAGGCTGAGGGGCAACCCGATGCGCGCGACTTCCCGCGCCAGTCCTGCCTTGAGCATGGCCTCATAGCGCGAGTAGGCCTCGCGTCGGCCCTCTTCGAGGCCGCCTATGACCTCCAGCGCTTCTTGGTTGGGGAGCATTTCCATGGACCGGCACTGCTTGTCGGAAGAGGACTGTTTCCTGATGCTTTCCGGTGTCGGGCTGTAAAACTCGTTCCTCAATACCGAGTAGCGACCGGACACTTCGTTCAACCGGGCCGTCCTGTGGCGCACCCACTGCCTTGCCACGAATATTGGGAGCTTAACGTGGAAGGTAAGAACCACTTGCTCGAAGGGGGAAGTGTGGCTGTTTCGCATGAGGTAGCGAATCAGGCCCCTGTCCTCCCGAACGCTCTTGGTGCCTTTTCCGTAACTGACCCGCGCCGACGCCACGATGCGCTCGTCGGAACCCATATAGTCAACGAGCCGAACGAAGCCCTTGTCCAGAACGGGAAATGTCCGGTCCAGAATCGCTTCGGCTTCAGGTGCCACAACGTGCGCCACGCCTGCCTCCTATACCAGGATTCACCACCCGCACCTGGACGCCTGCTTACCGCGTTGCGTGCAAACGCGGCTTGTCTGCGTGCGTGCAAGACCCGCCCGCACAGGCAGGCGCAGGCAGGTGCGGCGATTCATAAGCTTACCCTCGACGGCTCTTCCAGTCAACGTTCGGCGTTTGGCCTGTAGTGTTCCTGGAAGCACCACAATTCCGCGATGAAAACACCCGTGCCTTCGGATTGTGAGGGTCTGCCACGAAACAGGTGTCGCAGAAATGACCGTCGAGGCGTCGGCTTGGCAAGGCCCGACGACGCTGTCGTAGCAACGCTGCTTCAAGGAGGAGTAACACAGCCAGGCGGGATGGATCGGGGCAGAATATGACAGTTATTCCATGGCAGGCCCTTAGTGCATCTCCCGGGACGGAGCGGGCCGCTCCAACCCCGCCCTTGGCGCCTCCCCGGCCTCCGGCCCGAAGGCCCCCGATCTCTTGATGAAGTGAAGCCCCGTTCTCACAGACACCCGGCCTACCGGGCCTTTTACGGTTATCAGCATCAACCGTCGCGGAAATCGGGAATCATCCTTGCATACCGGCGCCGTACAATCTATATTAAACGGTGGAAACGAGTACCACCGGGTTTGTGAAAAAAGGGGTGAGTTATGAAACATTTTGGCTTTCGGCGCTGGAGGGATTGACCTTGAAAAGAAAGTGGCCGGCGTGGATGCCGCTCTTCTGGCTTTCCATGGCCTTCTGCTCGTGTTGGTTGTCCGTTCACGCGGGCACTCCATCCGGAGAAAAAAGCGTCCTCAGGCTCTTCTACCAGCAGGAGCAACTGGTTACCTCGCCCAGCAGGACCGAAGAGGCTGCCAGAACGGCGCCGGCCAACGTGGAAGTCTTCACCGCCGAAGACATCAGGAACATGGGTGCCAGGAAGCTCTCCGACCTGCTCCGAACGCTGGAATCGGTCTACGTTACCACCCAGACGAACTCCAGGGAATCGGTCTGGTTCCGTGGAATTCGCAACCGCTACAACGACAAGATACTCCTGCTTGTGGACGGCGTCCCCCGCCGGGACCTGGTTTACGAAAACGCCCCCATCGACGAGTACCTTCCCCTGACAAACGTCAAGCGTATCGAAATCATCCGCGGTCCCGGTTCCGCGCTCTACGGCAGCAACGCCTATGCGGGCGTCATCAGCATCATCACGAAGAAGCCGCCCGAAAAAGCGTGGGGCAGGTTTGACATCGGAGGGGGAGACTACGACACGAAAGAGAGCGCCCTGCAGGGCGGGGCGAAGTGGGGCAACTTTGGTTTCTACGCCTACGCCCACTACTACGACACCAACGGGGACGGCCTTGACTTCAACACCCAGCACTTGAAGCAGGTGCTCAGGCAGAACCCCAAGGACCAGTGTTCCGGCGGCGCCACCCTTGCGTGGGGCGACTTTACCCTTCACGCCGAACGGATTCACTACGTACACACCTTTTATACGGACTGGGACGTGCCCGTATGGCGCTGGAAGGACGAAGGATACTTCGCCGACAACACCTTTCTCAGCGGCCGGTACGACCACTCCTTCGCAAACAAGGCAAGCGTAAAGGCTTCGCTCTACTACGAGGGCTACCACCTCAGAAACTTCTGGCGCGATTTCATTCCGGGACGACAGGGTCCCGACTCCACTCCAGCCGACGTTCACTACGCCATAAACGCTACGAAAAATGGGCGTCGTCTTGGCGGCGGCTTCCAGGCCACGCTTCCCATGGGTGATTCAAACTGCGTCATTGTCGGGGCTTCCGTGGAAAGAGAAGCGCTGGCTACCGTACACGATCTCTGGCACAACGTTCAAACGGGTCAAACCACCAAGCCTTACTACATAGAGCCTGTTACGCTCAATACGTGGGCCCTGTACCTTCAGGACACGTGGAAGCCGGCCACATGGGCCACGCTTACGGCCGGTGTAAGGGGCGACAACCACGCGCTTTTCGGCTGGCAGACGAGCCCAAGGCTCGGCCTCTCCTTTCACCCCGGAGAGAAGCTGGTCGTCAAGTTTCTCTACGGCGAGGCCTTCAGGTTCCCCAGCGCGCGGGAACTCTTCACCGTTGACCTCTCGGGCTACTTCCCGAAGGGAAATCCCTACCTTAAACCCGAAAGCATAAGAACCATCGAATCCGACCTGCTCTACACCTTTTCTCCGAACATCCAGGCTCACCTTGGGATTTACCGCGAACACACGTACGACGCCATCTACTCGGAAAACAACGCACCCTATTCCAACCACGCCGGGGTTGTAATCAAGGGACTGGAGACGGGGGCCCGCCTGGCCTTTAAAAACCACATCAATGGTTACGTCAACTATTCGTACACCCAAAGCGACCTCTACAACGTTCCCGGGTTCCTCGCCCACGCCGGCTTTAACGTTCCATGGCGGGGCCGGCTCAACTTCAACATCAACGCCGCCTACGTATCGAGCAGACCGAGGAATCCGAGCGACATGTACAAATACGACCCGACCAGGCCTCCCTACCATCGGCCCGACGTTGGCGGATATCTCCTGGTGAATACGACGCTGCGTCTCTTCAAGCTTTGGAGAAACCTGGAACTCAGCGCTTCCGTTTACAACTTATTCAATAAGAATTGTTCCGACCCCACCTACGAGCCCACGAAGTACTACGACCTGAAGAATCCCAATCGGACCTTCATTGTAAAGATAGCCTATCGTTTCTGAATGGACGCCTGGAGGGTCAGTGAACTACTTTCCGTTAACAACAAAAATCCGCCGGCCAAACAATTTAAGGGGAATTGGCGGCATTTTCCGGCTGGCCGCCATTGTACTTGTGGGCGGAATCTGCGTTGGGTGGTTCCTCGGCCCAATGGGCGCCACGCTATACCACCCCGGCTGTGTAGCCATACTCTCAAGCCTGACCATCCCGCCCTACCAACGCCTCACCCAGGCCATAAAAAGCGGCTGCGGAGCGAACCGGGCAACCATTTTCTTTCTGGACCAGGATTCCGGGGCACCGGAAAAGATCGCCGCGTTGAAACCCGGTACCGTCGTCACCGTGGGACGCTCGGCCCTGGAGCACGCCCTGCCCTTAAGGAATAGAGTGCCGATCATCTTTACGATGGTCCTCTTCCCCGGAAAGGTGCTGCGCGGAAACAGGTCCGGCGTGCGCGGAATCGGCATGATTCCCTCGCCCAAGGCGGAGCTGCGCATCCTGCACGAAGGCTTCGGCATCAAGCGTCTTGCCCTGTTTTACAATCCCGGCGTCACCGGTTTCCTGGTAAAGGAACTCGAACGAGTCATTCCCAAAGGTATGAGCTTGAACGCGGTTCCCGTCGCCTCAGCCATGGACCTTCAGAAAGAACTTCCGGAAGCCCTTCAGGGCGCCCAGGCCCTGCTTCTGACGCCCGACCCGACGATTCTGACGGAGCAAGGGTTTAAGCAACTTCTCGCGGCCTGCTACGAAGAGAACGTTGCCATGGTCGGTTTCTCGCCGATGTACATCGGTATGGGCGCCGCCATAACCATCTCGGTCTCCGAAAAGGAGATCGCCGGAGAGGCCGTGACCATGGTCCGGAACTCCGCCGGTCTGCCCGCTGAGCACCTCAACGCCGTCTACTACTTGAAAAGGTGTGACATTCGCATGAATAGAAGGAGTCTGAACAAGCTGGGACTGACGGTGAACCCGAAAGCACTCTCTTCCTTCGGCACCCTTTCATGGAAGGATCGGCCATGAAGAGATCCTACTTCAAGACCATGCTTACAAGACTTTTCCTCCTTGCGGGTCTTCCAGCACTCATCTTCTCCGTTTTTTTCCTTCTCGACGAGTACAAAACCGGAGAGACTCACCTGGAGGGGTTTACGAAGCAGGTGCACGCCAACCTCGTGCAGAACGGCAAGGACGGTTTCCTGACGGAAGAGGTCTCTCATTACCTTCAGCCCCTGGCAAACTCGGCTCTGCTGGAACCGGAAATCAGCGGTGTTCTCTTTACCGCTCCCTCCGGCAATATTTTGTTGTGCAAAGTCGAGAAAGGAAATGCTTCTCTCAAAAAAGAGATCGAGTCCTTTCACCCCCCCCGTGGTGAACTGAGCAGCAGCCGGATCAAGCTGGGCGGAAGAACCTTCTTTTACGTCTCCGGCCCCGTTAAAGTCTGGCGGATGGTCGGGGCCAAGCAACTCTTCGGCCTGGAACGCAAGCGGACGGAAGTGGTTATCGGTTCGGTCACCCTCTTCGCCAACTACCGGGGGTTGGAACGCCAGTTGGCGCTCCGCTCCCTCCAAAGTCTCGGCGGCCTGGCCGTGCTTCTGGTGCTCGTTTTCTTCGCCGCGCTCTCCATCACGCGGCGGGTGACCCGTCCACTAGAAGAGTTGGTAGGCGGCTTCCGTGAACTCGAAGCCGGTGGTTTTTCTCCCGCTATCTCCGATCCGGCCGACCATGAATTGCTGGTGCTGGTAAACCAATTCCGCCGGACAGCCATGCGCATCAAGAACCTTATTAAAGAAAAGGACGCTTACTCCAACCAGCTTCTTGCGACTGCAAAAGAACTGGAGGATCTCAACAGCAGCCTTGAAGACAAGATTGCTGAACGAACCCAAGCCCTCCGGAACGCTAACGAACTGTTGAAGATCTCCAATCAGAAGACACGGGAAGCCGACCGTTTGAAATCGGAGTTCCTGGCCAACATGAGCCACGAACTGCGTACGCCCCTAAACGCGGTGATCGGCTTCTCGGAATTGCTCCTCGAACGCATCCCGGGCCCGGTAACGAAGGACCAGGAATCGTGCCTCAACGATATCTTGAACGCAGGCCGGCACCTTCTGAAGCTCATCAACTCGATCCTGGACCTATCAAAGGTAGAGGCCGGAAAGATGCAACTGCATCTGACTACCATGAGCGTGGAACACGTTCTTTCCGGGGTCCAGGCCATGCTGCGCCCGCTTCTTGCCAAAAAGAGACAACGCCTCGAGGTAATAGCGGCCGCTCCCGATACCACCATCTATACCGACCAGGACAAATTGAAACAGATCCTCATCAACCTACTGAGCAATGCCCACAAGTTTTCCGGAGAGGGGTCCGTTATTCGGCTCTCCATTCGTCGCGGGAAGAGATACCACGCCATCAGCGTTTCCGACGAGGGGATAGGTATTCCCACCAAAGACTTGAAAAACGTCTTCGCAGCCTTTCGCCAGGTAGACGGCTCAATGGCCAGGTCCCAGAATGGAACGGGGTTAGGGCTTACCCTCAGCAGACAATTCGCCCAATTGGCCGGTGGAATGCTTTCGGTCAGGAGCACGGTGGGAAAGGGTTCTACCTTCACCCTCTACCTTCCGGTAAATCCAACCAACCCTCTAAGGCTTGAGGATGTAAGCGAGGAGACGGATGGCGAGAGTGCTTGTAGTTGAAGACAACGCCGCCAACCAGCGGCTGATGCGGATGATCCTTAAATCCATGGGTCACGGGGTGGTGTGCGCCTCCACCGGCGAAGAGGGTTTGCGCCGGTCCACGGAGGGGAGCTACGACCTCGTTATCATGGATATGCACCTTCCGAAAATGGACGGATTCGAACTCTGCAAGAAGCTGAAAGCCTCCCATGGATGCGACCTGAAAGTGTTGGCGGTGACCGCCCTTGTCATGGACGGCGACCGGAGAATGGTTATGGCAAGCGGTTGCGACGGATATATGAGCAAGCCTATCTCGGTCTCAGCCTTCAGGAAAAAGGTCAGGAGATTTCTCTTGGGAGAAGGACAATGAGTGAAGATACGAAAAAAATTCTCATCGTGGACGACGACGAAAGCTTGTGCCGCCTGTTGAATGCGCACCTGACCTCTAAGGGATACGAGGTTGAGGTCGCCTTCGACGGGGAAGACGGGCTCGCCCGGGTGGAGAAGTTCCGGCCGGACCTCGTAATCCTGGACCTCCTCCTGCCCGGTATGGAGGGCTTTGAAGTATGTCGCCGTATACGGGAAAACCCGCTGTTTTCTTCCATCCGCGTGATCATGCTTACGGCGGTATACATGAGCGAGGAAGACAAGCTGGCCGGCTTTCGCCTGGGGGCAAGCAACTTTCTCGTCAAACCGGACCTCATTCTCTCGAAACCCATGCACCTCAAGAAAGTCGGCAGGGCCGTGGACGCCGTATTGTCCGGGTCCGTCGAGCCGTTGGCCGGGACGCCGCCGCCCGACCGCATACTCGTTGTGGACGACGACGAAAGCAACGTGCGCCTCATGAAGATGCGCCTGATGAGCGAAGGCTTCGAGGTAGAAAGCGCCACTTCCGGCAGGGAGGCCCTGGAAAAAATTGAACCATTCCAACCACACATCGTTCTCCTCGACATACAGATGCCCACCATGAGCGGGCTCGAAGTTCTGAAGGCCATCAGGGATAAGGGCCACCAGGAACCGGTGGTAATGATGACGGCCTACGGAAGCGAATCGATCGCGGTGGAGGCCTTCGAAGACGGGGCCGACGACTACCTGATAAAGCCCTTTGACAGCGGCGCCGCCGCCAAACGTATCCGCCAGCTTATCGACGGACACCGGCTGAGGGAGGGGAAGAAGGGGTTGACCGACCGGCTGAAAGTAATCTCCCTGGACCTGATAAACCGGGTAAACCACCTTGAAAACCAGAACAAAAGGTTGGAGGAGGCCTACGGCACGGTCAGGGGGTTCTCGGAGTTCAACCGGCGTTTCATAAAATCCCTTAACACCGAGCTTCGCGCCCCCCTTAACATGATTATCAGCTTTTCCGGCCTCCTTCGCGATACTCCCCGGGAGAAAAGGGAAAGAGACAAGGAGAAGGAGATGCTCGCGGCGATCTTTCGGACGGCTTTTCGCCTGGAACTCAACCTTTCCAACCTCATCACCCTCTCCCGGATTCAGGCCGGGGCATTTGAGGTTGTGCCTACAAGCTTCCTCCTCGAACCAATCCTGGAAGAGGTGCTGGTTCTTTTGAAGAAAACGCGTTCCCGCGACGACGTAAGCATCACGTGGTATCCTGAAACGAAAAAGCACCGCCTTAAGGGAGATACGGCTATCTTCAAGGATATTCTGACAAATCTTCTTGACACATCTCTTCAACGTGTGGATGGTCCCGGAGAGATTACCCTGGAGCTGCTCCACCCTCAAGGCTCTTATGAGGACGGAGAGACGAAATTGTTACTGCGGGTGCGGGACAACGGGATCGGCTTCACCGAAAGCGAACTGGTGGGAGCAAGCGTTCTCGACCAGGATCCGGAGACACTCAAGGGCGGCGCTGAGAGTCTTCGCCTTCACCTCTGTCGCCACCTGGCGAATCTTCTCGGCTGGAGGCTTGAACTCTCAAACCGGCCTACGGGCGGCGGAGAGGCTGTCTTAACAGTAGTGGGGTCCGACAGTGAATGATAAACCTCGAATCCTTACCTTTCTTGGCAACACCGAACTACGGCTGCTCGTCGGGGCACTGCTGGCTTCCGACTACAATGTACGCCACGAACGTCCGGGCAGCCCACCCATAGAAGCTGTACACACCTACGACCCCCAACTGCTCCTGGTAGAAATGGAGTCACCTGGAATCTCCGGGTTGGAGATCGTCTGCCGCATTCGCAAGGATCCTCTCTACGGGCAATTGGTCGTCGTTGGGATGGGGCCGCACGAAATGGGGGGAAGCGACAAGGTTGCCCTGGTGGCTGGTTGCACGGGCTTTATTTACTACCCACTCGAGGTCAACACCTTTCGATCCCACGTACGCGCTTTTCTTAACGGCGACCGGGAAGAGTTGGACCTGAAGGAACACCTCTATTACTACCGCCTCTTTTCCGAGGCCTTGATCGAAAAACTGGAGAAGAGGCTGGAAACCCTGGAACGCAAGACCGCGGCCCTTGAGGGCCGGAAACAAAGCCGCAACCAACTGATGTTTCAGGTTCTGACCTCCATGGTCACGTTGATCGAGACCAAGGATCCCTACCTAAATGGCCACTCCCGCCACGTAACGCGCTATTCCCTTGAACTGGCCAAACGGATCGGGATCCATGGAGAAGACCTTCAAACGCTTGAACGCGCGGCCCTCCTCCACGACATCGGCAAAATTTCCATTGATCTCAGGCAGATAAACAAGCCCGGCAAGCTGAACAAAGAGGAATGGGCAATCGTTCGCCAACACCCCGAAACCGGCTACAAGATCCTCTCCGAGATCGATTTTCTCCAGGACGAAGCCCAGATTACCAAGTACCACCACTACCTCTACGAGGAGTACGGGAACCACTCCGAAATACCCGCACGTATTCGCAAGTTGGCTTCGATAATCACCATCGCCGACAGCTTTGACGCGATGACGACGCAGCGTCCCTACAATAAGCCCTTCACGCTGGAGGGCGCCGAGAAGGAGCTTTCGAGGTGTGCCGGAGACCAGTTCGATCCCGAACTCGTCTCCGCCTTTATAGATATTCTTGGCGAAGACCCGCCGCTCTACGTCCCGAACGCTGGAAAACCCAACCAGCGGCTACCGTCGTGTTCTCAGGAGAAAACACAGCTCCCCTGAATAGTTACTTACCGCTGTATACTTTATCGTCGGATGTCTAACTCATCTTGAACATTGGACAGCATCTCATCCATCTGAAAAAGGGGATCTCATCTTGAATTCGGTACCGAACCCGTCCAGAACCCTTATCCAGCAGGAACCGCTATACCATTACAGAATTATTTTGGACAGTAGTGCTTCAACTGATTAATCTTAATGCCCCCCCGCGTCCAATGCCAGCCAACGGATTGTATGAACTCAGAACGTACCAGCTTTGCACGCTGCTTGAGCCAATCCTCTTGATCAAAGCGCAAATAAATTCCTTCAGCAGGCTTGTCGCATAAACGTGAAATGGATAGCATTCCCTTAAGTTCTGACAGGGTAAAGTGCCCTTTTGTTATGCCGGGTATTCCTGAGATGCCGATATCCCGAAATAGTGCATCACGTTTGGAGCATGACAAGAACCTCAATCTCTCTTTGTTAAAAATATCAAATCCCAAAAACCAGTCCGGCAGGTTGTCATAAAAAACAGAATGCTGCGCGTAACACCATTCTCCAAACAAAATATACTGGTCGGTAAGTTTTTCAAAAAGGATATCCGTTTTGGAGGCTAACCATTCGGACAGCTTTTTCCATTGTCCTGTATAGGGATACTGAAGATATGCACCTCTGTTCTGACACCGGACACTTGCTTCCCCATCAAATGAAATCCCAAGATTCGCACCATCAACTTTTTCTTCCACCACGAATTCATGGCGCAGAAACATCTTTCGTTCAGGCACTGACATAACTTTATCGTCCCTGATAACACTGTCAACGAGGACAGCCAGATGAGGCGTTCTGGGAAATTTGTGGAAATCGTTTATCACGTGCCAAATTTCTCCTGATACTTTGACTCGACATAGTCGGAGCAAAGAAATTGGGTGGTTATCCCGACATCTTTGAGAGCATCTTTCCAGCCCCACCATTTGCTGTCTGTTGCCTGTAGAATAGGTGGTTTGTCAGGGTGAGCATTGGAGACGGCGACAAACTTTCGGTCGGATTTGTCGAACAGGGTCAAACCGTCATTATCGGGGAACTCATCGTACGAATCGCCGTTTTTTGTAATTGTCACTCGGTCAACATCAGGAAATTTCCACCTATTGTCGTGAACCCACTTCATGAATACATCCCCAACACCCGGTTGGCCGCTCAGGGAAAGATTGCTCCGGTACTCAGTGAATATCTCATCATTGGAATCAAGAACCAAACCGCCTTGTTTGACCACATGATCAATTGCTTTCACGCAAGCCAGAACACAAGCGGTCAATTTTTGCGAGATTGATATTGGATCGAGAGCGAGGTTTGCTGTTTTGGGTACATTTGTGTCGATAAGGCATTTCTTTGGCAGGTTGCTCATTCGGAGACCTCCGACCCGCCATTGCTCTGATTCATGCGCTTCGTCATCGCTGCCCCGGCCTGAGCGGTTATGTCTCCCATCTCATCACCAAAGAATTGCTCGGGCCAGTTACGGATATTGCCAAAAATATCAATTTGTAGGGGCTCTAACGTGGCAGGCGTTTTCGTAATATTGGCGAAGTAAGCCGACACTTTTTCTTGTGAGACTGCACCCTCGGCAATTCGCCTTTGCAGTCGCCGTAAAAAGTGTTCCGAGTGGGTTTCAATAATTAGCTGAATATTCCTGTCCTTGCCGTTCTCCCTGGAATTAATAACATCAATCATCACATCAGCCAGCGCCGACTGTGCACTCGGGTGCAGATGAATTTCCGGCTGTTCCATCAGGATGATTGATCCTGAGGGAGCATAAAAACACTGGACCAAAACGGGGAGTACCTGAGAAATGCCAAAACCAACATCAGGAAGGTCCACCCAATCCTTTGAGCCCCTGGTGCGCAACTTGACTTCATAATCCTGCCGTTGCTCAGAAATAGGATTAACCTGGAATCCCTCAATAAGCCCCATACGTTTAAGGCTCTCAGCCACAATCCTTTCCAGGGGTTTATTCGCTTTCTTAAAACCGAAGCTGATTTTTCTTCCTTTTGATGCCAGTATTGCGGCAACTGAATTCTCACCGGAGTATCCGACACTTGCAGGTGTAATACCTGACCATGAATAGAGCCGATCTGTTTTTGTTCGCAGTGGGCCAAGATAAAACAGCGATTTAAACAGAGTCTCATGTTGCAGGTTCAAGTTTTGCACAAATTCAGCATTTTGGTAATACGCCACCACTTCATCGGGGAACCCGTAAAATCGCACAGGGGCTCCTGGTTGCCAAACGCGTCCGGTATTTCGCTTTAAAGGATAACTTTCCGTTTCGACACGATACTGGTGTTTTTTGCCCGAAGTACGCTCCAAACTAATGGAGAGGAGCATTTCACTATCCCGCGAAAGCTTGTATTTCAACTTTTCAACACATACTTTTCGGGAGTCAGTATCTTCCAGGCCAACCGTTGCCCCGAACTCTATTTGACTCGCTGTATAATTTGTTCCGGATAGCGCATCCTTAAATTTGAGTTGAGGGGAGAGATTCCACTCATATTTGAATTCAATCCGGTTCTCCAATTTACGCTGATACACCATTTCCTGGTAGGAACCCAGTTGAACAGCTGAATTAATTCCGCCAGGATAAAAGACTGCTTTTCGATCCGGAGACTCAATCGTCTGTTTCAACATCATCAGGAACTGCCCGATGCTGGACTTACCGGAACTGTTGGCCCCAAAAAACAGGGTGATGGGAGCCATGTTAATGGTTCCGGTATCTTTCCATCCTTTAAAATTTTGAATTTGTAAGTGTTTAAACATATCACTCATCTCCTTTTCTGGTCCCCGTCTGATCATACCACATTACAGTGGACCCCATTATCGAGACAAATCTCTCCGGAAAACAAGGTATACGATCCGCACCTCCTTTCATTGAGCGAGTGAAGCCGGTTGAGCCAGGCGGAGCGCTTACAAGCGGAGCGCAGGCGAGGCCGGCTTCACCCCTTCTTCCTGCCGTCATGCCGCTTCCTTAAGGCTGACTATCCCTTTGCAAACCTCGGCCGGGGTGTTGTCTCTCAACGTTTGGTGCGGACGTTCGTTGTTGTAGAAATCAAAGCAAGTATGAAGCCCCACAACCGGCTCCGCCGCCGTCTCGTAGTCATGCTCATCTTGAACAGTTCATTTTTGTAAGTCCTTAAGAATCAGTATGATACGAAGA
>CAZIBS010000070.1:0-12624 GCA_964537405.1 uncultured Thermoanaerobaculia bacterium
TGTGAACTTTTCTTTCGTTCCGAAACAGGTCCAACAAAATCAGCAACTTACGCCGCACATTTTCTTGCTTGCCGTGCCGGTGGAGGAGACGACCACGATCGGGGCCATCTCACTAATTATAAAGAGGTTAGTAGGGACGGATCGCCGATTTGGCCGATCAATGGTCCCGCGCGGCGTTTCATCCTGCTTGCGGTTCCTTGCCACGGCGCGCCGCGGAACCCATATTTTGCGGGGAACGACAACGGAGGCTTGACATTGAACTCTGTTCGCGGCCTACGTTGAGGATGCGGCTAAGGGAGGGCTTCCCGAGTGTTTGAACGTTTATGAGGCTGTTGCACGAATGCTTTACATGAATCCTGAGGGAAAATCGGCTTCGTAGAATAGCCGGGGTTTGACGAAACAGCATCGCTCATCCTGAACAGTTGATCGCGTTTTCCACAGGGTACGGGAGTGTCAAACTCCCGTAAAATAAGGAAAGTGGTTTTTGGAGAGCCGTGCGACATAGTGCCACAGATAGGTTGTTGTACACTTGACATCTATAATTGGTTATAGTATTATCATGGTGGAAGGAGGGGTCGGGCACGTTCTTTCGCCAAAAGAAAGCCGGAAAATACACTTACCTGCAAGTCGTTGAGAATCAGTTGGTTTGGATCATTCGGGGCTGTAAGCTCCTCCTACGGGTTGATGGTTGGTTTGGATCATTCGGGGCTGTAAGCTCCTCCTACGGGTTGATGGTTGGTTTGGATCATTCGGGGCTGTAAGCTCCTCCTACGGATTGATGGTTGGTTTGGATCATTCGGGGCTGTAAGCCTCTCCTGCGGGTTGCGGGAACTCGACGAAATAACGATAAACGAGATCCGCCATAATAACAAAGGCTATCAATTGCGTTCGGAGGTGCCTGCCTGTGCCAGCCTGTCTGCGTGCGTACACGCACGGGCAGGGACGGCAGACAGGCGATCGAACGCTTCGACCCTGCTCCGCGCCGCCTGGGTCAACCTGCCACCAATCCTAAGCCCCACGGGCGATACAGCCCCTTAGAACCACTTGCATAACCGCCCTTTTTGTCAACCCGAAACCAAGACCCCTAAGTGGTGCCTGCCTGCTGCAGGCAGGCCATGCCTGCTTTCTATCTTAGTATCATATTGATTCTTAAGGACTTACAAAAATGAACTGTTCAAGATGAGCTTGGTTTTTCTTCCACGCAACTTCTTGCCCTTCTCAGCTTGCGATCTTTCATCCTGGCTTCCCGCTTTTTGACCTTCGCTTCATCTATCAAGCCGCTATTATATACCAATATTAGCCTTTTGTAAAGACCGGGTTTGTGCAACAGGTTCTTATATGATTTCTTCATAACACCCGTGGCCCGCAAGATCGCGGAATCAGGGAATTCTGGTATGCTGGCTTTTTCGGAGGTGCCATGGGACGGATAAGGGTCCTCTCGGATAACCTGGCAAACAAGATCGCGGCGGGGGAGGTCGTCGAACGCCCCGTCTCGGTCGTGAAGGAACTCTTGGAGAACGCACTGGACGCGAGCGCGGAGCGCGTCAGCGTCGAACTCAAAGGGGGCGGTCGTACGCTGATAATCGTCGAGGACGACGGGATGGGCATGGACGAAGACGATCTCCTCCTCGCCCTCGAACGCCACGCCACGAGCAAGCTTTCCTCCGATCACGACCTTCTTGCCATCGCCACCCTCGGTTTTCGCGGGGAGGCCCTTCCCGCTATCGCTTCCGTTGGCAGGATGACCATCTCCAGCCGTCGAAGGGGTGTGACGGGGGGCAACTCGCTAAGCGTTTCCGGCGGCAGGTTCAAAGAAAGCAAGCCCTGCGGCCTCTTTGAAGGCACGCGGGTGGAGGTCAGGGATCTCTTTTTCAACGTACCGGCGAGAAGAAAGTTTCTTCGTTCTCCCTCAACCGAGTTGACCCACGTTATTACACTGCTCGAACACTACGCCCTCGCACGGCCGGACGTCGCCTTCAAACTCACGAACGACGGAAGGACGGTGCTGAACCTGGCGCCCGCCTCCGACCGAACGGTACGGTTCTTCGAACTGTTTCCGGAGATGGCTCGGGATGATTTTGCTCCGGTCCTCATGGAATCGGGTGCCGTAACGATAAGGGGCCTGGCGGCGAAACCGGAACGAAACTTCAGCTCGTCCAGGTACCAGTACACCCTCGTCAACGGTCGCTTCGTCCGCGATCGTCTTCTACGCCACGCCATAACCGAAGCCTACGAAAACACGCACCCGAAGGGGCGCTACCCGCCCGTCCTCCTTGCCCTCTCGATCGGCTTCGACAGGGTGGATGTGAACGTTCATCCAACAAAGCGAGAGGTTCGCTTCGTTGACGGAAGGGGAGTCCACGAGGCCGTGGTCAACGCCCTCAGGCAGGCTATCGCCCCGGGCGGGTGCCTTCCGCCGCCCACCATTTCCTACCGAACCCATCCACGAATGGAGAACCCCGTTTCTCACGTCGGAGAAGCGAGCGCCGTTTTTCGCGATGGGGAAGGAAGACCGGTGTCTTCGCGCGTGCGGGCCTACGTTCCGGCCGCCTTGGAAGAACTCGCGGGTAGGCCGAAGGCGGTTTCCGCCCCTCTGCTCGCACTGGCCCAGTGGCGTTCCTCCTTCATACTCTGTGATTCTCCCGAAGGGCTTGCCATCGTGGATCAGCACGTCGCCCACGAACGGCTGCGTTTTGAACAGTTGAGGCGCTTTATCCAATCACCCGGACCCCGCCAGCCCTTTCTGATGCCCCCGGTCTTTACGCTTCCCAAGGCCTATGAACATCGCACCGAAGAGATGGCGCAACTCCTTAGCGCCCAGGGATTCGAAGCCGCCGCGATGGACCGGGGAAGCGTGGCGATTCACTCAGCCCCGGCTTTTATGAGACCCGGCGAGGTTGATGCGCTGCTCAGAGATTTTTTTGAATCGGCCGGAGAAGTTCTCAAAACCCCCAGGGAGCGGTGGACAGACGTGCTCATCATGCGTTCGTGTCGGGGCTCCGTGATGGCAAACCACCCGATGACGCTGGAGAAGATGCAGTACCTTCTCGATAGTCTCCTTGCCCTCGGCGCACCCTTGACCTGCCCCCACGGGCGGCCTATTGTCTTTACCCTCAAAGAGAGGGATATCCTGTCGAAGTTCGGCCGGTAGTTCCCTCGTGAAAGAGGAGCACAATGGAAGAGAGCAAGAATAAAGATAGGATCGGTTCGGTTCTTCCCGGTGAAGGGAAGGAGTTCAAGAGGCTGGTAGCCATAATGGCCGTCTTGCGCGGCCCCGGCGGTTGTCCCTGGGATCGCGAGCAAGACCACGAAACTCTGAAGCCCTACCTGGTAGAGGAAAGCTACGAAGTTCTCGACGCCATAGATTCCGGAGACCCGGCCAAACTCAAAGAGGAACTCGGGGACCTGCTTCTGCAGGTAGTGTTTCACTCGCAGTTGGCCCACGAAAAGGGAACCTTCTCCATCGAGGACGTGGTCGGGACCATCAACGAGAAGCTGGTGCGGCGCCATCCCCACGTCTTCGGCGACGTCAAGGCAGAGACGTCCAAAGAGGTTTTGAAGAACTGGGAAGCCATCAAAAAGGAGGAAAACAACGCCGACGCCGGGGAAGCCGGCGTCCTTCAGGGTGTGCCAAGAACATTGCCCGCTCTCCTGAAGGCCTACCGGTTGCAGCAAAAGGCGGCGGGGGTCGGCTTTGACTGGGAGGAGCGCTCCCAGGTGAAGGCCAAGGTGTTGGAGGAGTGGCGTGAACTCGAAGAGGCGGTTGAATGCGGAGAGGGTGCGCACGTCAAGGAGGAGTTCGGCGACCTGCTCTTCGCCCTCGTCAACCTGGGCCGTTTCCTGGACCTGGACGCGGAAAGCGCGCTCCAGGCGGCTAACGATAAGTTCATCATGCGCTTCAAGGCCGTCGAGGAAGGCGCTTTGGAGATAGGGAAAAGCCTGCACGAGATGAGTCTCAGTGAAATGGACATCCTCTGGGAAGACGCCAAGGGGAAGGAGAAGATGAAGAAGCAAGCAACATGAAGTACTTCATCAAAACCTGGGGCTGCCAGATGAACGTTCTGGACAGCGACAAGATGGCCGGTATTCTGCTTGGACTTGGATACACGCCCGCTAAGGAGGTTAAGGATGCGGACGTCGTACTCTTCAACACCTGCTCCGTACGGGAGGGACCCGAGAACAAGGTTTTTACGGAACTCGGCCGGTTGAAAGCGCTGAAGAAGCGGAAGAATGTGGTCATCGGTCTCGTAGGCTGCGTAGCTCAACAGGAGAAGGAACGCATCTTCAAGCGCGCTCCTTTCGTAGACCTTGTCATGGGGCCGGGAAGCGTCGGGCGCCTCCCCGGGCTGCTCGCCCAGGCGCAGCGCCGGAACGCCGTCGATACGCATTTTTACGACGATTCCATCCTCTTTCCCGCCTCTTCCATCTCCCGCTCACTCAAAACCAAGGCCTACGTCACCGTAATGGAGGGGTGCAACAAGCGGTGCACCTATTGCATAGTGCCTTCAACGCGAGGCCGTGAAGTAAACCGTCCTTTGGAATCGATCCTGAGCGAGATTCGCCGGGCGGTTGACGACGGCTACAGAGAAATAGAGCTGCTTGGGCAGAATGTAAATTGCTGGAAGCATGGTGGAAAGGCATTCACGGACCTGCTCGCGGCGGCCGGCGACGTACCCGGCGTGAAACGCCTCCGCTTCACCACCAGTCACCCGCGCCACTTCCCCCTTGCCGCGGCCGACCTCATGGCCGAACGCGAGAACATCTGTCCCTATCTGCACCTGCCGGTGCAGGCCGGTTCGGACCGAATACTGAAGGCTATGCGCCGACAGTACGACAGGGCCTGGTATCTTGATCTGGTCGAGGAGATTCGTAAGCGCGTGGCCGGTATCGCCCTCTCCAGCGATTTTATTGTCGGCTTTCCCGGCGAGACGGAGGCGGATTTCGAAGATACCCTGGACGTTGTACGCCGCGTCGAATACGACACGCTCTTCTCTTTTCGCTATTCCCCAAGACCGGGAACACCCGCCTCGAAGATGGACGCCGTGGACGCCGTCGTGGCGCGCGAACGCCACCAGCGCCTGTTGAACCTCCAGCGCAAAATACAGGCGCGACGTTTCGCCGCATACACGGGCCGGGTGGTTGAAGTGCTCAACGAGGGCGAGAGCAAAAGAGGAGGACAGTTCATGGGACGAACGGAGTGCAACAAGGTCGTCAACTTCACCGCCGAATCGCGTCCGGCCGTTAACTCCTTCGCCATGGTTCTCATCACCCGGGCGTCCGTTAACAGCCTCGGTGGAGTAATGGTTGAAGAGCATTAACCGCTCATTTCTTTCTGCTGTAGCGCACCGGTTCGAAGGAGCTTACCGAAGGAGATTCAAATACGGTATCGTTGCCCTCCATCACAAAGACCTTGAAAGAGGCGTCGCCCGATACCTTGCGCATCTCCATCTCCTTTACGTACTCGCCCCTGAAACTCCAGCCCCACGCGTTATCCTTCTCCAGTTCCTTTCTTACTTCGCGGCCATCCTTAACGTACACGCAGTAGCCCTTGACCCTGATCGTCTTGCCGGTAACATTCACGACCACCGCCAGCAACTTCTCCCCGGTCCCCAAATTCCGCGATTGAAGCGTCTGCGTCTTCGAGTCGTGAGTGCTTCTCCCGGGAGTAGAAACATCTCCCGGAGCCGGGAGGGCCGTAAGCGCGCCGCCAAGGACAAGAACCAGCGAGCAGACCACCAGAGCGAACGCCTTTCCATTCGTGTGTTTCATCCAATCCCCCTTTACAGGGCGAAACGCAGGCAGCATTACTCACTCATTTCTCGTTTTCCAGCACCCCTGCATCCGGCAACAGGACCGGAATGTTGTCTTCGATGGGATAGACCCTCTTGCAGCCCGTGCATTGAAGTTGCTCCTTACCCTTCTTCTCCCGGTAGACCAGCGGCTTCCTGCAGACAGGGCAGACGAGCATCTCAAGGAGTTCATTGTCTATGGCCATGGTTCACCTCCACCATCATTTTATAACAGTGCGAGAATGTGGTAAAGGAGTCGGAAACGCTCCAAAGCCTTCGGCACGAATCCCGGTGCGGGTGGTGAATCCCGGTTTGAACTGTGACTTGCCTTCGGCTATACTCTTAATGAAGGGAGTGGGATGGGCGAATTCATTTTCAGAGGTTCCATAAGAAACAACCCATTGCCCGAGGCCTTGCAGAAGATCAACTACTACAAGGTCCCCGGCGTCATGACGGTCACCGCGCCGGTAGGCCGGAAGAAGATATTTATTTCCAGCGGAGAGATTATCTTTGCGTCCTCTTCATTGGATGAGGACCGCCTCGGCGAATATCTCCTCTCTTCCGGTAATATCTCGCCGGAGCAGTACGACCGGTCGGTCGAAATGATGAAGGCCACCGGCCGGCGACAGGGCACAATGCTCGTCGAAAGCAACGCCATCCAGGCCCACGACCTCTTTAATTACGTAAAGCAGCAGGTAATGGCCATCGTCTGGTCCCTCTTCAACTGGACGGATGGCGAGATAACCTTCAAGGTAGGCAAATACAAGGACGACGAAATCATCAAGCTGAACCTCGACACCCGTGCGGCTATACTGCTGGGCATCAAGTCAATCAAAGACCCCAGGCGGGTTGTAAAGTGGCTTGGGCACAAGGAAGAGATCTTTGAACCAACGGACTTCGCCCTCGTTCTCCTGCCATCGCTCCCCCTGTCCGTGGAGGACAAACAGGTTTTTAGACAGGTGGATGGCCGGAAAAGCTTTATTGACCTTCTGAAGTCCTCACCCCTGGAATCCGGCGAAACGGTAAAGAGCCTTTACGCTCTCTACGTCCTCGGACTGGTCAAGAAAAAGAGTTCCGCGGTTTCCATCATCATCCCGTCGCACGGAAGGGAGAAGAGCCGGTAGCCTATGCTGAAAATCTCTTTCCTCGGCGGCGCCGGGGAGTTCGGGAAAAACATGACTCTCTACGAGCAGGACGATGGGTTGTTGGTGGTCGATTGCGGTAGTATGTTCCCCGAAGCGGATGCTCCTGGAATCGACCTCATCATTCCCGACTTCGGCTACCTCAGGGAAAACTCGCACCGCCTGAGCGGACTCGTCCTGACCCACGGCCACGAGGACCACATCGGGGCGGCGCCCTTCCTGCTGAGAGAGTTTCCCATGCCGGTCTTCTCCTCCCCGCTCACCCTGGGTTTTCTTGCGCGCAAGCTAAAGGAGTTAGGACTATCCTCTCCTCCATTTACGGTCCTTGAAGCGGGGATGGAGGTGCGAGTGGGCCCTTTCATCATCGAGGGCATTCCCGTCACCCACTCCGTACCCGATTCTCTTTCCATCTTGATCCACTCCAACGACGCCACCGTTCTGCACTCGAGCGATTTCAAGTTTGACCAATCACCACTCGACCACCGTCTGACCCACTACAACCGCTTCTACGAAGCCGGCCGTGATGGGGTTACGGCTATGGTTATCGACAGCACGAACGCCGACGTTGAGGGAATGGTAGGCTCGGAAACCCAGGTTCTCAAGACGCTTGAAGAGTACGTCGCCAGGCAGAAGGGGACTATCTTCATCTCTCTCTTCTCCACGAACCTGATGCGCGTGCAGACCGTCTTTGACCTGGCGGCCAGGTACGGGCGAAAAACCGCCCTATTCGGCCGTTCATTGGTTCAGAATACCAGCGTCGGCGAAGCGGTGGGGTATCTTCACATACCCGCCGGTACCAGAATCGCCCCCGAAGAGATCGACAAGCTGCCCCGGGATAAGGTTGTCGTGCTGGTCTCCGGAAGCCAAGCTGAACCCTTCTCCGCCCTGAACAGGATAGCCTTCGACACGAGCAAGTTTCTTCATTTCGAGAAGGACGACATCCTAATCGTCTCGGCCAGGATTATTCCGGGCAATGAGAAGCGCGTCGCTCGCCTTATCAACCAAGTCTACAGAAAGGGGGCGGAGGTCATAACGAACCATGACGACCGCGTGCACGTTTCGGGCCATGGGGCGCAGGAAGAATTAAAGTTGTTGACTTCCTGGACTCGCCCCGATTACTACGTACCCGTCCACGGCGAATACCGCCAGCAGATGGAAAATGCCAAGCTGGCCGAAGAGATGGGCTATCCTGAAGAACGCATACTCGTTTGCGACACCGGCGAAAGTCTTTTCTTCGAAGAAGGGCGATTCACCGGCCGCGGCAAGGTTTCCGCCGGAAGCGTTTTCATAGACCAGGACACGGCTGACTCGGTCGACCGGGCCGTAGTGAGAGACAGGCGCCACCTCTCCAACGATGGAATTGTAGTGCCCATAGTTGTTATCAACGCCCAAGCCGGCCGCATACAATCAGAGCCGGAGATTATCAGCCGGGGCTACCCCTACCTCAACGGTGAAAGCGGCTGCATGGACGAGATACGTAGTGATCTTGCAACCCTCCTCCGTACCATGACCGAAGCCGAGATAAAGGAGGTCGGAATAGTGAAGGCGAAGGTCAAGGCTACCGTCAAGAAAACCCTCAAGCGCAACGAGGCCAAGATCCCCCTCATCATCCCCGTCGTCATGGAAATCTAAAGGTGGACGATGTTCCACGGAACTCCAGGAACGAATTTTCCACCCCTTCAGCCACCGGTATTCGCGCCGCTGCCGGCCAAACCTTCCGCGCCCTGGCCTACAGGAACTTCAGGCTCTTCTTCTTCGGCCAGTTTGTCTCCCTCATCGGCACCTGGATGCAGAACCTGGCCCTCGGTTGGCTCGTCTGGCGGCTTACCAAGTCGGCGTGGCTTCTCGGCCTGGTTGGTTTTGCCCAAATGGCGCCGGTTCTTCTCCTGGGATTGTTGGGGGGAATGGCCGCCGATCGCCTAAACCGCTTCAAAATCGTCCTCTGGACCCAAGCCCTCTCCCTCGTCCAGGCGATTGCACTTGCCTGGTTGACCTTCGCCGGGAACATCCTGATTTGGGAGATTCTAGCTCTCTCGGCGGCGCTTGGCGTCATAAACGTCTTCAGCATGACGGGCCGTCAGTCTTTTATCGCACAGATGGTTCCCATGGAAGATCTCGGCAACGCAATCGCCCTCAATTCCTCAACCTTCAACGCGGCCAGGATCGCGGGTCCCGCACTCGCCGGAATTGTAGTCGGGTTCTGGGGTGAAGGCACCTGTTTCGCCATCAACGCATTCAGTTTCTTTGCAGTCATCCTGAGCCTTCTCGCCATGCGGCTGGAAAAACCCCCATCCCATCCCGAAAGCCGCGGGGCTTGGCGCCAGATGGTCGCGGGACTCGTCTATTCCTGGCGTACACCCCACAGCCGCGCACTGCTTAGCCTTGTCATGGCGACGGGTCTCTTCGCCGTCCCATTTTCCGTCCTCCTGCCCGCTATCGCGGGCGGCGTCTTGAAAACGGGCGCTGGAGGCTTGGGGGTGCTCATGATGTTCTCCGGAGTTGGCGCCCTGCTGGGCGGGGCAACCATGGCCTACAAGAAGGGTATTCGCGGCTTGGGACGCATGATCGGTATCGCCGCAACCTGCTTTGGCGGCCTCCTCGCGTTCTTCGGACTCTCTAATTACTTCTGGCTATCGTGTCTCCTGCTCGTAGGAATAGGTTTCTGCATGATGGTCCAGATGGCCGGTACCAATACTCTTTTACAGAGCTTGGTTCCCGATCGCCTGCGCGGGCGGCTGATGGCTGTTTTCATCATGACTTTCATAGGCATGGCTCCGATTGGCAGCCTCATAGAAGGTAAACTCAGCGTCTACTTCGGCGTGCAGTGGGTGGTATTTGCCGGGGGTGTGCTGACGCTCCTATCGGGCATCGTATTCCTTCTTACGATACCCATGGTCCGCGGAAGCGTCCTGCCACTTATCCGGGATTTGTCACCCGCGCCGGATTCGTCTGCCTGCCGCGTTGCGCGCAAGCACGGCCTAAAATAGGAGAAGGCAATGATGCACGAAGAATTGACTCCATACCTTGTTCCATCCCCCGGCGTTGATTCCGGGGATCCCCGAATCGTCGCCCTTGCCCGAAATCTCTCTAAGGGCGCCTCCACCGATAAAGAGACCGCCGTATGTCTCTTCAGGCACGTAAGGGATTCCTACCGCTACAGCCCCTACTCTCCCTTCGGCGAGTTAAGCGACTACCTGGGAACGAAGCTGATCGACAGGGGCTACGGTTTCTGCATACAGAAATCCGCCCTTCTCGTAGCTCTCGCCCGCGCCGCCGACATCCCCGCGCGCTTTTGCTTTGCCGACCTCAAGAACCACAACCTTCCGGGCAGGATGGCCTACGTTCTCGGCTCCGACAGGATGATCTACCATACCTATGTCGAGTTCTTCCTCGGACAAAGATGGCTGAAAGCGACACCCTCATTCGAGAAAAGCCTCTCCAACAAGATGGGATGGCGCCTGGTCGAGTTTGATGGGGTCCACAACGCCGTCCTTCCCAAAACCGACCTGTACGGCAAGCCCCACATCGAGTACATCCTCGACCGGGGGAACAGCGACCACATCCCCCTCGAAAAAATACTTGAAGCGTGGGAACGCGAGTACGGCTCCGGTGCCTTGAAGCGCTGGGAAGAAGCCGCCTCAGCCCACCCCGGCGTAGGGTAGAACGACCTGATTGTCCGACGGCGGTTTCGCAAGACGAACCAAAAACCGGTAGAAGGGGCGTTTTGCCCCGAGTCAAGGTCTCTGCAAACCGAAACATTTCCGCGGGTAGGGGGCATCGCGGTCTCCTGGCGTGCCGTACTCCCGGAGTTTGCTACGCCTGGAAATCACCCCGGAACTCCCCGAAAACTCCTTTGAGCCTTTCGATGATCTCGCCGACGGAAGCGTAGGCCCTGACGGCCCTCTGTGTCGGTTCAAGGATGTTGGAGCCGTTCCTGGCAGCCTCTTCCACCGCCGCGAGGCTCTCCTCCACACTACGGGCATTTCTCCTCTCCCTGACATCGCGGAGACGGCGAACCTGTTGCGCCTCCAACTCCGGCGGCACCTTCAAGAAACCCGGAACGGAGCCGTTGCTCGCGGAGAACTTGTTGACGCCTACGACAACGCGTTCGCCCGATTCCACCGCCCGCTGGTAGTTATAGGCGGCCTCCTGTATCTCTCCCTGCACGTAACCGTTTTCGATCGCGCTCACCATGCCGCCGCGTTCTTCGACGGCCTTCATGATGGATCGCGCCTTGGCCTCAAGCCGGTCGGTAAGGCACTCGACGGCGTAGGCGCCGCCGAGCGGGTCGGCCGTATCCGCCACGCCGCTTTCAAAGGCGATGACTTGCTGGGTTCTCAGCGCAAGCGTAGCCGACTCCGCCGTCGGCAGGCCGAGGGCTTCGTCGCGCGAATTAGTGTGGAGCGACTGCGTTCCGCCCATAACGGCGGCAAGCGCCTGCAGGGCGACTCGAACCACGTTGACCTCGGGCTGCTGGGCCGTCAGCGTCGAACCGGCCGTCTGGGTGTGGAAACGGAGCATCCACGCCTTCGGGTCCGTTGCCCCGAAGCGGTCGCGCATGATGGCCGCCCACATACGCCTTGCGGCCCTGAACTTGGCCACCTCCTCGAAGAAGTTGTTGTGGGCGTTGAAAAAGAAGGAGAAGCGCCTGCCGGTAGCGTTCACGTCAAGACCGACGTCAATGGCGGCCTTGACGTAAACGATACCGTCCAGGAGGGTGAAGGCGAGTTCCTGGGCCGCGGTGCTCCCCGCTTCGCGGATGTGGTAGCCCGATATGGAAATGGTGTTGAAGTAAGGCAACCGCCTGGCGGCGAAAGCGAAGATGTCCGTCGTTATCCTGAGCGATGGTTTAGGCGGGAAGATGTAGGTGCCCCTTGCGATGTACTCCTTGAGGATGTCGTTCTGGATTGTCCCGGTGAGTTTCTCCGGCCCGACGCCCTGCCTCTCGGCTACGGCCATGTAAAGGGCCAGGAGGACGAAAGCCGGAGCGTTAATCGTCATCGAAGTCGAAACCTTGTCCAGCGGAATCTTCGAAAAAAGCGTCTCCATGTCTTCGAGGGTATCCACCGCGACGCCGACTTTGCCGACCTCTCCCGCCGAGAGGGGGTGGTCCGAATCCAGGCCCATCTGCGTCGGAAGGTCGAATGCGACCGATAGCCCCGTCTGGCCCTCTTCCAGGAGGCGGCGGTAGCGGCGATTTGACTCCTGGGCCGTACCGAAACCGGCGTACTGACGCATTGTCCACAACCGTCCTCTGTACATGCTGGGTTGCACGCCGCGCGTGAAGGGGTAAGCTCCGGGTGTCCCGAGGTTGGCTGAATATTCCCAGCCTCCCATGTCGAGGGGTGTGTAGAGTGGGTCCACCTCCAGGCCCGATTCGGTTTTGACTTCGCGGCGTCCGCTCTTTCCTAGTTGCTTCTCAAGCCTCTCACGGTGTTTCTTCACCTCAACTTCAAGTTTCAAACGCTTTTCGTTTCTCATCTTCCCGGACTCCACCTAAAACCCGATTTTACCGCACTTTTGAGCCCGCTGCACGAATGTTTCCAGCCACGGAGCCCACGGAGGGCGCGGCAATCCCGGTGGGACAGGGAGCCGCACTGTGCAGGTTATTCAACTTATAAGTCAAATATGTAATGACACCATAATTCACCACCTGCACCGAATGGCGCTAACTTAAGCGGATTAACCTGGTT